>DOJA01000015.1:0-625 GCA_003511945.1 Phycisphaerales bacterium
CCCCCGGTGCCCCCGGCGCCCCCGGCGCCCCCACGATGACCCTCGCCATGGACGATGTCGCCATCATCGACGACCGGGGCGGCTCGGCGCCCTCGTCGCGCGATCGCTCTTCGATCACGGCCCTCACCCGCGCGGGCGCGCCCCCGCCGCGCTTTGCCGCCATGCCCGTGGCGACCCTCCTCGCCGAGGCCCGCGCCCCTGCCACCCTCGCGGACGCCGACGAGCCCGACCTCATCAAGTCCCGGCGCCGCCTCGACGATCGCGAACGCGCCCTCCAGCGCGAGATCACCAGCAAGCAGCACGAACGCGCCGCCTACGCCGGCGCCTCGCTCGTGGCCGTCCTCTGCGGCTGCGTCGCCGCCCTGCGCCGACAGGGCGCCCTCCCGCTCACCACCTACCTCTGGTCCTTCTTCCCCGCGCTCGGCGCCGTCATCACCATCGGCGCCGGGCAGGGGCTGACGCACGCCGTCGGCGCGCCGGGGCTCGTCCTGCTCTGGGGGGGCGTCGCGGCGCTGAGCATCTACACCGCGCTGGAGTTCAGCAGACTGTGCCGACACTAAGAACTCCGCCCGCGGAGCCGGGCGGGATGAGAAGGGGTAGAGCAGCGGGCGAGTGAATCGCCCGC
>DOJA01000015.1:812-1451 GCA_003511945.1 Phycisphaerales bacterium
CAGTACTGGGACTGGTCGCGCCGCCCGGACCTCTCCTACTACAGCAAAGGCCC
This sequence comes from Phycisphaerales bacterium, assembly GCA_003511945.1. Classification (GTDB taxonomy): domain Bacteria; phylum Planctomycetota; class Phycisphaerae; order Phycisphaerales; family UBA1924; genus UBA11155. Next base: position 866 of record DOJA01000015.1, read on the forward strand.
GGGCATCGCCTGGCTCATCGCCCTCTCCACCCGCGTGTTCAGCGACAGCGAGTGGGCCATCCGGCTCCCCGCGGCACTCTCGATGGGCCTCGCGGCGCTGGCCTGCGCCGCGATGGTGCAGCGCGCGTCCCCGCGCGCACCGATGGCAGCCCTGCACGGCGCCGGGGTGTTCCTCACCATCCCCGCCTTCCACGCCACCGCCCTCTTCATGACGATTGATCCGCCCCTGATCGCCTGCTGGACCCTGGCCGCCTGCTGCACGTACGCCATGCTCGACCGCGCGTCGACCGGACGCCCCTCCATCGCCCTCTGGGTGGCGCTGGGGCTCGCGCTGGGGCTCGGCTTCCTCTTCAAGTACACCGCGCTGCTGCTGATCCCCGGGCTGGCGCTGGCGTGGTGGAACCGGCGCGCCGAGGCCCGCCCCGATGCGCGAACCCCCGCGCGGGCCGCCCTCGCCCTCGCTGTCTTTATTCTGCTTGCCTCGCCTGTCCTCCTGTGGAACCAGCGCCACGGCTGGCCCACCGTCGCGCACCTGCTGGGCCACCTGGGCGCGCCGGGGGGCGACTCCCCTCGAGCCGGCACCGGG
>DOJA01000015.1:1518-3273 GCA_003511945.1 Phycisphaerales bacterium
GGGGGGGGGGGGGGGGGGCGCCGAATGGACCCCCAGGTGGGCGCTGGAGTTCCTCGCCGCCCAGGCGGCCATCGGCGGCCCCATCCTCGTAATCATGGCGCTCAGCGTCCTCCGCCTGTGGCGCACCGACCCGCTGGTCCGTTTCGGCGCACTGGCCTCCCTCCCGGTCCTGGGCTTCTATCTCATCGTGTCGCTCTTCACCGACGCCGAGGCGAACTGGCCCATCGCGGGCTACGCGACACTCGCGCCGGGCGCGGCGGTCTTCCTCTCCCGCGAGCTGCCCCGCCGGGCGGCGCTCCTCCGCGCCTGGCGCGCGCTGCCCCGCCCGCGACCCCGCGCCGGGTTCCTGCGCCGCGCCCCCGAAACCCTCCCTCAGGTGCTCTGGCACTGGTCGATCGCCTGGGGGCTGGCGGCCTTCATCGCGGTGATGGCCATCGCCCCGCTGTCCCGTGCGCCGCTCGTGGGGCGCTTCGTGCCACGCCATCGCGTCAGCGGGCACCGGGCGGTGGCGGAGCTGGCGGCAGGACACGCCGCCGCCCTGCGCGAGCGCACNNGACTACGTCACCAAGCCCTTCAGCCCGCGCGAGCTTGTGCTCCGCATCAAGAAGGTCCTCGCCCGCGCCACGGCCGGCGACGATCCCTCCGGCCACCTCCGCATCGGCGACCTCGATATCGACGTCTCCCGCCATGCCGTGCACGTCAAGGGCAAGCCTGTCACGCTTACCGCCACCGAATTCAAGCTGCTCGAGGTCCTCGTCCGCCGCCGGGGCCGCGTCCAGACCCGCGATCGCCTGCTGCAGGATGTCTGGGGTTACGAGAACCCCATCGATACCCGCACGGTGGACACCCACATGCGCCGCCTTCGCGAGCGCATCGGGCCCGCGGCACATTTGCTGGAAACCGTGCGGGGAGTCGGCTACCGCTGTTCCCCGACCGCTTGATCCCCACCGCCGTCCTCAGCCTCCTTCTCCTCATCGCCGCCGCCGTTTTCGCCTGGCTCTGGTGGCGCGCGCGTGAGAGCAACGCCGATCTTGCCGCCACCCACGCCCGCGAGCTCGCGCGCCGCGACCGCGAGCATGCCGCCGCCCTGCGCGAGCGCACCGGCGCCGAGCCCATGTACATCGCCGATCATTACATGCGGGCCGCCCTGCTGGCCTACTACGCCCCCGGGCGCCCCTCGGCGTGCAGCGCTGTCTCCCTGCTGGGTGGACGCCGCTCGTCCTACGACTTCTTCCCCGACACCGACCTGCGCGGCCCCGCCCTGCTCGGCCGCCCCGCGGTTCTCGTCGGCGCGGCCCCCGAGCGCTGGGATCGAGCGCTCTCGTTCGACGAGGTCTTCCCCCTCTCCATCCGCCAGGGGCGCACGCCCGCGATGGCCGCCGGGTTGAACTACCGTGGCCCGCGCAGCGAACCTGCTCCACCCGTGCCCGCCGAGCCGCGCCCATGACCCAGGACCCCGCTCCATTCCCCTGGCGCCCTCTGGGCGTCGCCATGGCGCTGACGCTGGTGCTGTTCGTCGGCGCCATGGCGCTGGACCGGTTGGCGCTGGGCGCACTCCGCGTGCCCGGCGCGCGCAGCCAGGACTGGCACCGCGCCCTCCGCTCCGCGGGCTATCTCCCTGTGTGGCTCGTCATCGGCGCCGGGCTGGCGCTCCACGACCTGGGCGCCCCCGGCACCCCCGGAGCCCCCGGCGTCCCCGGCGCCCCCGGCGCCCCCGGCGCCCCCGGAGCCCAGGGCGCCCCCGGAGCGCGCCGC
>DOJA01000115.1 GCA_003511945.1 Phycisphaerales bacterium
TCCCCAGACCGCCCACTCGGTTGACGCCCCCGCCCCCCCCCGGGACACTGCCCGACCGCGCGGCGGAGCGCCCGGACCCCGATCCCGTCGGAGCCCGTATAGGGAGTCCGGCGCGGCTCGCAGGGCGGGCGGGCGACCACAGACACATCGCGGGCGTGGCGACCACGCCCCGGACGGGAGCGGCGATCGATGGCCTCCAAGACCAGCGGCAGCGTCGGACTGATGATCACGATGGTCATCTTCATCGCGCTGACCCTCACCCTGTTCGTGACGACCATGGTCCTGTTCGCGCGGACCCAGAAGCTCACCAACGACCTGTCGCTGAAGCAGGGCGAGCTCGACGCCGCCGTCCGGTCGGAGGAGCGCGACGACCGCTGGCAGGAACTGCAGACCCTGGCCGGGCGCGGGCAGGGCGTGGTGCGCTACCTGGACACCGCCCTCCGCCAGACCGCTGAGAAGGTCACCGGCTCGCGCCGCGACAACGCCGACGCGGTCCTGGCCGCCATCACCAAGGCGCAGGGCGACACCGGTCTGCCCCTGCTCCGGCTGCTGGAGGCGCGCGAGGGGGACATCGGGACGCTCCGGCGCCAGCTCGCGGGCGCCGAGGAGGCGCGCGACGCCGCCCGGGCGGACCTCCTGGCGGGCACCGAGCGGGTGGCGGCGCTGGAGGCCCAGCACCAGGCCGCCGTCGATCGGCTGAACGCGGAGATCGAGACTTACAAGACCAACGCCAGCGGCGTGGTGAGCGGTCTGGACACCGCGCGGGCGGACATGCAGTCGCAGGTCGAGCGGGTGCGGGGCGACGCCGACAGCAGCATCGCCGCCCTCGAGAACGAGATCGCCCGCCTGGAGAGCGAACTGCTGGTGGCCAACGACCAGCTCAAGCGGTTCCGCATCGATCAGAACGACCAGACCCTCCGCGGGTCGTTCGAGGGCGCGCTGGTCGACGGGCGGATCATCGGGGTGAACATCCAGAACCGCAATGTCTTCCTGGACCTGGGACGGAAAGACCGGGTGGTCCTGGGCATGACCTTCGAGGTCTACGCCGACGGGACGGCCATCCGCGTCGATCCCTCGAGCGGCGAGTACCCCCAGGGGAAGGCCACCATCGAGATCGTCTCCGTGGACGAGGCCTCCAGCACCGCCCGGATCATCCGCGAGAGCGCGGGCACCCCCATCATCCGGGGCGACGCCATCGCCAACGCGGTCTATGACCGGAACAAGACCTACACCTTCACGGTCTACGGCAACTTCGACACCAACGCCGACGGGATCGCCACCCGCGAGGAAGCCCAGAACATCCGCGCCCTCATCGCCGACTGGAACGGGCAGGTCAGCGAGGACATCGCGGGCGACACCGACTTCCTGGTCCTGGGCGTCAAGCCCGCGCTGCCCCCCCAGCCGAAGCCCAACGACCCGGTCGAGCTGATCCAGCGGTACCTGCTGCTGCGCCAGGCGGCGGCGAAGTACGACGAGCTGTTCAACACCGCCCAGGCCACGGGCATCCCGGTGCTGAACCAGAACCGGCTGTACACCCTCACCGGCGCCGGCGCCCGGCGCTGAGCGCCCGCTGCGCACGAGCCGGATGCGCCACAAGCGACACCGCCCCAAGAAGCGCCTCCCCGGCTGGACGAACCCGCTGGTCTACGGCGCCATCCGCGCCGGGGCGGCCGGGCTGAACACCATCGGCGTCGAGCCGGCGATGCGGTTCACCCGGGGGATCGCGCCGCTGTTCGCAAAGTTCTTTGTGAGCCGCGCGAGGTTCCAGCGGGCGGTGGACAACCTCTCGTGGTGCTTCCCCTCGTGGGACCCGCAGACGGTGCGGGAGCACGCGCTGGAGTCCTACAAGCACATGGCGTGCCTCGCCTCGGAGATCGCGCTCGCGCCCCGGCTGCTGAGCGAGGACGGCTACGCGCTGCATGTGGAGGTGGGCGACCTGGGACCGGGGCTCGAGGCGCTCCGCCACGGCAAGCCCTGCATCTTCATCACCGGTCACGCGGGCAACTGGGAATTGCTGGGCTACACGCTGGCGGCGCTGGGGTTCCCGATGCACGCCCTGTTCCGCCCGCTGGACCTGCCCGCGCTGAACGACTGGCTGTTCCGCACCCGCAGCCGGCGCGGGATCACGCTGGTGGACAAGTTCGGGGCCGCCGAGCGATTGCCGGCGATCCTCGAGCGCGGGCTCCCGGTGGGGTTCATCGCCGACCAGAACGCGGGGGACCGCGGGCTGTTCGTGCCGTTCTTCAACCGGCTGTCGTCGGCCTACAAGACGATCGGCCTGCTGGCGATGCGGTACGGCGCTCCGGTGGTGTGCGGGCACGCGATGCGCCTCAGCGGGATCGACGCGGACGCGCGGGGCGGACCGGGCTCGGACGCCGCCCGCGCGTCGCGCAACGCCGGGCTCTTCCGGTACCGCATCGATGTCGTGGATGTCGTGCGCCCGGAGGACTGGGCGGACCAGCCCGACCCGCTCTTCTACATCACCGCCCGGTACCGGCGCGCCATCGAGACCATGGTGCGCCGGGCGCCCGAGCAGTACCTGTGGATGCACCGCTACTGGAAGAGCCGCCCGCGCCACGAGCGCGAGGGGCGCCCCTTCCCGGCCCAGCTGCGCGAGAAGATCGCCGCCCTGCCCTGGGTCGACGAGGAGGATGTCCAGACCATCGTCGACCGTTCGGCCCGGGATGCCCGGGAGATCGCGGCCACCGCCCGCTGACCGCCCGGGGCACCGTTTTGCCCGGGGGGGGTTTGATCCGGGGGGGGTTGTCCTCAATACTCCCCGCTCGCATTGCGTCGCCCAGCCCGAGGAAGCCCCCGTTCGTGTCCAAGACCAGGCAGATCGTGCTCGTCAAACTCCTCTCGGGCGAGGAGGGCGAGGACGATGCGCCCTCGGTGCTCAACGCCATCCCGCTGGGCACCTACGAGCAGGTGGTCGATGCGCTCTCCGCGTTCAACACCACGCCCGACGGGTCGAACTCGGCCGAGTCCTTCGGCGTTCTCTACGGCCCCGGGCTCCTGATCCAGATGCCCATGGTCGGCCCGAAGGACCCCGTCATGCAGGCCGCCGTCTCGCTCCAGGAGGAGGACATCGCCTGGACGGTGCTCGCCCGGATCTGCAAGCGCCTGGGCTGGAAGATGATGGACCCGGGCTCGGGACGAACCTTTGGCTAGATGACCTGCCACCTCTGGTGGGACAGGCGTCCCGCCTGTCTCTCCCACCTCTCTCTGGATTGTGCAGTGATCGGTTCTTCTGATTCCCGTTGATCTCCCCACACAAGGCCACCCCATGCCCCAGGAAGCCAAAGCCGGCGCCGACATCGCCACCCTCGCAGCCCTGGCGGCGGGCGACAAACCAACACTTCAGGGGCTGGTCGCCACCCGCGAGGACGAGCTCGCGCTGCTGGGCGCCTTCGAGAAGGCCTTTGACTACCGGGGCGATGTCACGCTCACGCTGACCGACGGCGCCGGCGTGTTCGGCTACATCTTCGACCGGCGGATCGGCGCCGGGCTGGCCGATTCGAGCGTGCGTCTGCTCACGCCCGACTCGGACGCCAAGGTCACCATCACGCTGGACCGCGTTGCGCGGCTCGAGTTCACCGGCCGCGACGCGGCGGCGGGCAAGTCGTTCGAGACCTGGGTCAAGAAGTACATCGAGAAGAAGCGCGCGGGTGAACAGGCGAGCATCGAGAGCGAACGGCTGGAGTGAGGCCCGGCGCTACTCGTCGAGCAACCGCTCGATGAGCGCCTCGAACTCGCGGCGGAGGCGGGCGTGGTCCTCGCCGGTCGCCGGGCCGCTGAAGCCGGTGTAGATCGCCCGGACGGCGCCGGAGCCATCAAGGAACACGAATGTGGGGTAGGACCGCACACGGTCCACGAGCGGGAACGCGCGAGAGGCCTCGGTCTTGTCGGACACTCCGGCGAGCAGGAGCGGGTAGGGCGTCCTCAGGCGCTGGGCGTAGGTGGCCACCTGGGCGGCGTCGCGCTCCGCGTCTCCGGTGACTTCAAAGGCCAGGCCAACGATGGAGAGCCCGCGCGGGGCGTACCTCGCGTGGAGTTCGCTGAGGTACGCGCCGGCGTCCTTGCAGTTGGGGCACCAGGTGCCGAAGACCTCGATGATCCGCGCGCGCCCGGCGAAGCGGTCGTCCGCAAGCGTGACGGCCTCGCCCGACGGGGTGCGGTAGGTGAGCGCGGCAAGCTCCGGCGCGCCCGGCGCAGCGGTCTGCTTCCATGGGTCAACGAGTCGGGCGCCGGGATCCCGGACCGCGGTGAACGGGTCGCGGTGCCAGTCGCCCGAGAAGAACTCGCCCCGGAGTTCGTTCTCCCCATCGACCCGGGCGGAGAAGAGGAACGCGTGCGCGCCGTCGAAGCACGACAGGTGCAGCGCCTGCCCGTCGAAGGTGCCCTCGAGGTAGCGGTAGTCGCCGGTGGGGGTCAGGAAAGTGGCGTGAACGACGCCCTCGCCCTTGGATTCGAAGCGTCCGATGGCGCCGTCGGCGTCCTGCTGGAAAGCGACGCGCCAGGGGCCGCCGATCCAGTCGATGGGTTTAAACTCGGTGCCCCGCGGGTGCCGGATCGGGAAGAACCGCGGCAACGCGCCCGCAGCGGCGCGGAACTCGAGCGTGGCGGGCTCGCCAGGCCCGCGGCGCTTGGACCAGGTGCCGATCAGCGAGCGCCCCTCGTCGACGACGCGGGCCTCGATCCTGGAGTCGAAGTAGTCGATCGCCAGCGAGACCGCGTCGCCCTCGACACGCACCTCGGGGATGTCGATGCGTTCCGACCCGTTGTGGATGGTGGCGCCCCACGCGCCGTCGGCAGCGCGGGCCAGCGTGAGCCCGAAGGGCAGTTCACCCCCGGGTGTGAGGATCACCGCGCGCCACGGCCCCTGGGCGGGGTCGGCCCCGAGCGCAAGGGCCGGGGCCAGCAAGAGGGCCATCGCCGCGCCGAACCAGGACCGCGTCACTGCGTGCCTTCACCCACGAGAACGATGACGAACGGGCGTCCCTCGTCGCCCGCGTTGCTCGGGACGGTGAGGGCCGAGGCGAACTGCCCGGTGCGGTTCGGGCTGAAGAGGACTTCGATGGAGCCCTCGCCCCCCGGTGGGATCGCGCCCGCGGGAGACGAGACAATGATGAAGCCCCGGACCACCGTGCCGAGCGCGCCGAGGGAGAGGGGCGCATCACCCTCGTTGCGGAGGGTGAAGACGCGCCGGGCCTCGCCGCCCAGCGGGACGGCGCCGAAGGAAGCGGGCTGACCGGAGTCAAGGGCTCGGCCGGCGTCGTCGGTGACGACGAGGAGCGGTCGGGGCGCGGGGCGGCCTCCGCCGCCGGGCATCTCGCCCCCTTCGCCGGTCTCGGCCTCCGTGATGGCGGCCCCGATCGAGAAGAAGAAGGGCGCCTCGTCCGGGTCGGAGTTGTTCAGGCGCACGGTCGAGAAGAAGCCCTGCTGGGGCAGACCGTTGGGGATGAACAGCACCTGGAAGGTGGTCGAATCTCCGGTTTCGAGCAGCAGACCAGAGCCGGGGATCGGAGAACTAATTGTGAACGGTGTGGTGCCATCCGGTGCGATGTTCGTGGTGATCGACGGCTGGGCGAGCGTGAGATCACCAACGCCCGTGTTCGTCACGCGGATCGCGGTGCTGAGATTCATGAGCATGTTGGCGGGGACCGAGCCGACACCAACCAGCCCGAACCTTTCCAGCGGCTGGAACGCCATCGCGCCGGGGACGAGGTACTCGACGACGATCTCGGGCGCCGGGCTGCCCGTTCCGGTGAGGTTGAATGAGAAGGCCGGTGACGCCGGGTCGTTGGTCGTGAAGCTCACACTGCCCTGGGGCCCTGACGACAGAGGGCGAAAGACCAGGAAGAACTCGGCAGCGGCCCCCGGCGCGATCGGGGACGCCGGCTGGGATTGAACCTCGAACGATGGATCGCTCGAGACGACCGTGGACACCTCCAGGGGGCCGGCGCCGTTGTTCCGGATCCGGAAGGTCTCCGCGACGCTGGAGCCGATGACGGTCGCGCCGAAGTCGAGCGTCGCGCCGGTGGCGATGAGCGTTCCTCCCTGCGAGAGTTGCAGCATCGGGAGCGAGTCGCCGACCGTCCCGCCCAGATCGAACGAGAAGGCGGGGTTGCCCGGGATGTTGGTCGTGAATGAGGCCACGCCCGCCTTGGCGCCCGAGTCGCTCCCATCCATGCGCAGGGTGAACTTGGCGCTGCCACCCACGGGGATCTGCGCGTTGGGCTGGCGGACGACCTCGAAGTCGGACCCGGTGATGGAGACGGGCGAGATGACCAGCGGCGCGGTTCCGGAGTTCCGGATGACCAGGGACCGCGTGGCCGATTGGCCCAGGCCCACGCGCCCGAACGACAGGAACCCGTCGTCTACGACCGCGGCCCGCTCCACCGTCACGCGGATGCCCGGCGCCGCCTCCAGAACTCGCGCTTTCAGCGCGAAGGCGAAGATCTCGGCGCCGATGTTCGTGTCGGTGATCGAGACCTGGCCGGGGAACTCGCCGGGGTTCGAGCGGTCGAGCGTGATCACCAGGCGCGCCCGCTGTCCCGGGCGGAGGATCGTCCGGTTGAACGCGCCGGTCCAGCCCTGGCCGGTGACCGACCCGCCCAGGTCGATCCGGAAGGGGCTGGTGTTGCGGACGAGGAAGGTCCGCGAGGAGATGCCCCCCGGGCGGAGTTCCTGCCCGAAGTCGAACATCCCGTTATCGAAGACCTCGACCCGGCCCTGGGTCACCCTGACATCCTGCGCCGAAGCGGGGAGCGCGATCCCGAGCAACGCGATCAGCACCAACCCCAGCCGCGTGAGTGTTCTCGTCATCCGGATCCTCGCGTGTCGTGTGACCTGTTGTGACCCCGCACCTCCGGGGGGCGGTAAGGCGGGCGTGGGGGGTGAGGGGC
>DOJA01000226.1:0-4938 GCA_003511945.1 Phycisphaerales bacterium
GCGGGGGGGGGGGGGGGGGGCGGGGGTGGTTGTTTTGTTGTGCGGGGGGGGGGGGGGGTTACTGGGCCGCCCGGACGAGCCCGCTGAACTGGATCTCGGTCACGGGCTCCTTCTCGACATCGGTGGTGACCTGGATGGTGCCGCGGAAGTTGGTGGCGAGTTGCCCGGCCTTCCCGGAGACGACGATGCGGAACCCGGAGCCGTTCTGGACGGGCTCGGCCCGGGCCTCGACGGGCATGGTGGAGTTGACGACCTTCACATCGGTGACCTTGAAGGCCTTCCCGCCCGCACGGGTGAGCAGCACCTCCCGCTCGAAGTCCTCATTGGCCTTGAGGGGGGGGAACCGAAGGAAGGGCGGTTGCACAGTCAGATCGCCCTTGATCGAAGCGAAGACATTGATCTTCAGCTCCTGCTGAGCCGGGGACGCATCGCCTTCGTTCTCCCGTGCCTCGGTTTTGATGGTGATCGACCGAAGCAGGCGCCCGACCGCGGCAGAGTTCCTGAGCGACACCTGGATCGACGCGAAACCGGGCAGGTTCGGATCGATGACACCCTTGCGGACGGGGTTCTCGATCAGGTGGGCCTCGATCTCCGGTCCGTTGGTCTCGATCGAGAGGATCTTGACCTTGGGGTCGCGGCTGATGATCTGAAGCTCGGCGGAGCGCTCGGACCCGATCGAGACCTGCCCGAACTGCACATTGGGCGGGTCGGCGGAGACCACGGGGACGACATTCGCCCCGATCGTCAGCGACGCCGCCCGCTGGTCGGGGTCGTTGGAGAGCACCTGGATCGACCGGGTTGCCTTGCCCGCGGACTTGGGGTTGTAAGTGATCTTGATCTCGCCCGATTCGCCCGGCCCGTACTCGTTCTTGTCGAGCGCAGCGACGGTGCACCCGCACCCGGTGTTGACCTTCTCAATCACCAGGCTCTGACGGCCGAGGTTACGGAACCGGAAGGTCACGGGCAGCGACTCGTGCTCGCGGACGACACCGAAGTCGTGGTCGGTCTTCTCGAAGACGATCCGCGGCTGGTCGGAGACCAGGTCGGCGGTGTTCCCCGCATCGGGGGTCTGGGACGCTTCCGGCGGCGCTTCGGCGAGGGGTGTGGCCGCCGGATTGGTGGGCTGGTCGGGATCCTTGTCCGTCGGCTTGTTGCTCTTGCGGTTCTCGCGGGCGACGGACTTCAGCCGGTCGTTCTCCCCGGGATCGGTGCCCGGTCGGGCCAGAGCCGCGGCGGGCAGATGCCCGAGAACCGAAACGACCATCCCGAGCATCAGAGCGCGGCTTGCGATTTTCCAGGTCCGTGTCATCGAGGGATCCCTTTCACGAGCTCCGAAACCCGCGGGCACCGACGGCCCTGCGGGGCGGATCAGCAGTGCAGAGTGCTTTCCGGCACCGGGTCCCCAACGACCCGGCACGGGGCGGAAGGGTAGGCGCCCTCCCGGCATTCGGAAGTCCTACCCCCTCCGAGCGGCGGGGGTTGCCCCGGCGCACGGAGCCCCCGCGCGGAACTATCGGCCAGATTTAGCACAAACAACGGCCTGACAGGCCCCGGCGGCGTGCAAGCCGGGAATGGAAGCCCCGATTACGGGCATGGCAGCCCCCACTTCGACAGCACCCGGGTGATGTCGTTGAAGTTGACCGCGCCATCGTGGTTGGCGTCGCCCGACGGACCGGCGGTCAGCCAGTTCGAGAGGATGGCGGTGATGTCGTCGAAGTCCACGATGCGGTCGTCGTTGGCGTCGCCCTCACAGGGGACGATCAGGACGCCGAACGAGGCGGTGGAGGGGGAACTTGTGGCCGACCCGAACGGGTTGATTGCCGTCACGCTCCAGAAGTAGCGCACGCTGTTCTGCAGCAGCCCCGGGGGCACCGCGAGCGAGGTCATCGTCACGCCCGACTGGTCGAGCAGCGGCGACGAGAGCCCGGAGGAGTCGTCGAGCACCACCCGGTACGAAGCCGCCCCGAGCGAGGCGGTCCACTGCAGCACGGGCGTCAGGGTCGCGATGTTCACCGCGTCGCCCGGGGCCGAGAGGGAGAAGGCGCCCGGCGGGGTTCCCTGCGTCGTGAACGAACGCACCGACGGGGTCGAGGCGGTGGTCCCGATGGGGTTGATCGCCTCCACGCTCCAGTAGTAGACCGTCTCGGGCGCGAGGGGCGAACCGGCGCCCGACGAGGTCAGCGGCGTCACCGTGTCCAGGTGCGGCGAGCCGAACGCGGGGTCGTCGTCGATGCGCAGCCGGTAGGACTCGGCCCGGTCGGCGGCGCTCCAGGTGAACAGCGGCGTGACGCCCACCCCCGTCGCGCCGTCGGCCGGCATCGTGAGGTTGAAGGAGGCCGGCGGGTCGCTGATCGTCCTGAACGAGAACGACGCGGGCGTCGAGGGGGTCATGCCCAGGTTGTTCATCGCGGTGACGCGCCAGAAGTAGACCGTGTTGGGCGCGAGGGCGGGCTCGGGGACGGTCAGTTCCAGGAGCGGGGTCTCGTCGTCGACCATGGGGCTGGCGAACGCGGGGTCGTCGTCCAGTTCGATGCGGTACGACTGAGCCGCGGGGGCGCCGATCCACTCCAGGGTCGGCAAGCGCGACACATTCGTCGCCCCGTCGCTCGGCAGCGCCAGCGTGAAGGCGCCGGGGGGCCCCGCCGGCCCGACCGACGCGAGGGCGGCGGCGGCGTCGAGCAGCCCGTGCCCGAAAGTCGTGTCGAACCCCCCGGCGCCGAGGTCCTTGGCTGTTGACGCCAGGATCGACTCGACATCCGCGGGCGAGAGCAGGTCGTTGCGCGAGAAGAGCAGGGCCGCGACCCCGGCGGCGTAGGGCGACGAGAACGAGGTGCCGTTGACGGTCGAGGTGCCGCCGCCCCGCGCGGTCGTGAAGATGGACTGCCCGGGAGCGGAGAAGTCCAGCCCGGGTCCGAACTGGCTGAAGGAGGCGCGGGCGCCGGTCCGCGCGATCGCGCCCACCGCGTTGACCGAGGGGCTGCTCGACGGATAGCCGATCGAACCGGTCCCGCCGTTGCCCGAGGAAGCGAAGTGAACAACGCCCTGGTTGCGCGTGGTGGTGTAGGCGTTGTCGACGCTGCTGTTGGGCCCGAAGCCGTTGCTGTTGTTGGTGACGCGGGCGCCGATCGTCGCCGCCCAGTTGATGGCGCCGGTCATCCAGGAGATCTGGAAGGTCCCCGACCCGTCGCAGGGGACATTCGAGGTGCTGAACTTCGCCGACGCGACGCGGCACCCCGGCGCGACGCCCGTGCCCTGCAACGAGTTGTTGATCCTGGCGCTGATGCACCCGGAGACCAGTGTGCCGTGGTTGTCGCAGGCGTTGTTCGGATCGTGCCCGCCGCCGGTGCCCGCGCCGGTGAAGTCCATGCCCGGCGCGAGGTTCAGGTCGGGGTGCGCCAGGTCGACGCCGTCGTCGATGACCACCACCATCACCGTCGAGCTCCCCACGGTTGTGTCCCAGGCCTCGGGCGCGTTCATGTCCATGTCCGGCGTGCCGCCCGACTGACCGGTGTTGTGCAGCCCCCACTGCGTGCCGAACGAGGGATCGTTCGGGAAGAACTCGTGCCGGGTCGTCATGATCATGTCGGGCTCGGCGTAGCGCACCTCGGCCCGCATCGAGACCCGGTTGGACGCGTCGAGCACCTCGATCCCGTTCCTCGACCGCGAGCGCACGCGGTACACGCCCGGCTGGCCCTGGAACCCGCTGTCGATGATCTCGCCCAGCCCCTCGTCCGCGATCAGCCGCTCGGCCTCGGCGCGGGTGATGTCCGGGTAGAAGCCCACCAGCAGGTCCCGCGTGATGATCACCGGCCCGACCTCGTCAAAGAAGACCGGGCTGACGAAATCGAACGCACCGCTGTCCGCGAGCCCGCCGGTCAGGGCGCCGATGTCCCCCGCGTCCCGAGCCGCTCCGTCCAGCGGCACGCTCGCCCACCCGCGGACCGCCAGGCGCTCCGGCTCCGCCCCATCGAGCCCCCGCGCGCGGAGCGCCTCCGTCGCGGCGGCGTCCGGGGCGCCGCGCTCCGCCCCGATCGGCGCGTCGGCGTCGAACACCGCGATCCGCGACGCGTCCAGCCCCAGCGCCAGCGGGCGCTTGGCGTAGGTGTAGAAGTAGTCCGCCGCCCGGGCCTGCCCGGCGATCAGACCAACCACCACCGCACCCGCAAGCCCCGCCCAGGTGCGGCCCACCGAGGTCCGGCCCCGCACAACACGCCCTCGATCAGCCATCTCGACTCTCCTCACCGGGCCATCCCACGCCGGCGCGCACCGCGCCCCGGGGGTACACATCGGCACGCGGGCAAGCCGCCTGAGCCATCCCGGGGCGTGGCGGGACACTCCGCCTTCCCCCGGGAACAAGGGAGTGTTGCGCGCGAGCGTCCCCGGGCAAGAGGCAGGAGTCCGCCAGCCCATTCTTGGGACGCTGAACCCGGTCCCCGGTGAGCTCGCCCGCGAGGGCGCGCCCTGGAAGCGGGGCACGGATGGCCCATAACGCGCCCGGCAGGACTCGAACCTGCGACCTGCGGTTTAGGAAACCGCCGCTCTATCCGGGCTGAGCTACGGGCGCCGCTCGCGGCGAAGGATACCCCGGGCCGGGCGGCCCTGAGGACCATCAACCGAATCTCTGACCCCCCCCCACCTCGCAGCGCAGAGCGCGTCGGTGGTTGCTTTCCCCGCGGCGTGATGGCCGCCGTGGATCGTGAGGGGGTGGACGCTGCGGCGTCTCACGCCGCTATGCGGCTTGCAGACTCAGACTTCTCTTGATGTTATACGCCGTCAGCAACAGGGCGAACTCGAACTCGCTTCTCCCTCGGCCACGGTGCCGCACGCGCCTGAACCCGAGTTGCTGCTTCATCATCGCAGCGGGGTGCTCGACGCGGGCCCGGTGCGCGGCGGGGCGCGCAGCGCTTCGATGATCGTCGCGTCCACCATCGTGCCGTC
>DOJA01000226.1:5018-5383 GCA_003511945.1 Phycisphaerales bacterium
ATCGTCGCGTCCACCATCGTGCCATGGCGGACCAGCTGCCCCTCGCGCTCGATGTGCTTCACCACGCCATCGAAGACTGGGTCGTGAACACCCGCTTCGCGCAGACGGGCGCGGAACCTCACGAATGCGGCCTCGTCGGGCGTGTTGTCGGCGAACGACAGCCCGACGAACTTGCGGAAGCCGATGCGGTCCCCGATGGCTTCTTCGAGCCCGGGGTCGCTCAGGTTGTTCCACTGTTGCAAGATCAGGCGCTTGGGCATGAGCGCCGCACACCAGGGCGGCCGGCCCGGCGGGTCCCCGGCGCGGATGCTCAAGGCCCTGCCGCTCCAGGCCCTCCACTCCATCCCCAGCCAGACCAAGCTGGT
>DOJA01000226.1:5432-5967 GCA_003511945.1 Phycisphaerales bacterium
ATCCCCAGCCAGACCAAGCTGGTGGACGCGATCCAGCACAAGCTGCTCTGCCGTTGGTTCCTTGACCTCCCGCTGGAGGAGGACTGGCGGACGCAGGAGGCGTTCAGCATGAACCGCCAGCGCCTCGAGCTGCACGACCTCTGCCGCAACTTCTTCGACCGCGTGGTCGCCGAGGGGATCGATCGCGGCCTGATCAGCCCGGGTCATTTCACCGCCGACGGCACGCTGGTCCGCTCGCTGGCCAGCCAGAAGAGACTCAGGCCCATCGAGGGCGAGAAGGACGACGATGACCACGGGCCTCGCGGACGCGACACGCTCGTGGACTCCCGCGGCCAGAAGCGGAGCAACGCCACGCGCCGCAGCACCACCGACCCCGAGGCGCGGCGGGCGCGCAAGGGGCTGGGCAAGGAGTCGCACCTGTGCCGCTCCGCGCATGTGCTCATGGAGACTCGCTCGGGGCTGTGCCTGGGTGTGGCCGTGGACACGGCCGACGGGCACGCCGAGCGACGCAACGCTGATCGACGCCCGGCGGGGG
>DOJA01000329.1:0-175 GCA_003511945.1 Phycisphaerales bacterium
CCGGCCCCCCCGGAGCTGCGATCCGCCGCGATATAGTGAGCCGCGCGACGGCGCCCCGGCACGAACCGGGACGCGCCCGCTCCCGGAGAGGCCACCGACCCATGCCCCATGTCATCGCCGAGCCCTGCATCGGAACCAAGGACACCTCGTGCGTCGAGGTGTGCCCGGTCGACTG
>DOJA01000329.1:278-2260 GCA_003511945.1 Phycisphaerales bacterium
TCGAGTGCGACGCCTGCGTCGACGTCTGCCCGGTCGACTGCATCCACCCGACGAAGAACGAGAAGGAGTTCGGGACCACCGACCAGCTCTACATCGACCCCGACACCTGCATCGACTGCGGCCTGTGCGTCGACGAGTGCCCGGTGAAGGCCATCTTCCCCGAGGAGGATCTGCCCGCGCAGTGGCACTCGTTCGTGCAGGTGAACCTGGAGTACTACTCGAAGAAGTAGGGAACTGGGGTCCGGGGCACCCGGGCATGCTCTTGGGGGGTGGCATGCTTGTGGCTCTGCACAAGCATGGTTCGAACTCAAGCGACATGCTTGCTCAGAGCAGCAAGCATGCCACCCGGAGGCACGCGGTGTCCCTTCCCCCCGTGCCCCCTGCCAAGGGGAGGGGGAGTCTGAACTCCTCTCCCCTCGCGGGAGAGGATGTCGCCGCGCAGCGGTGACAGGAGAGGGGCCAGCGCCGGGCCGCGCGATGGGCGCCGGACTCGGCCGACTCGCGGCGCTCGCTGGCCGGGGCGCGGCGCGAAGACTTCACCGCCGAGACGCGGAGAGCGCCGAGGAAGACAGGAAGTCGGGGGTTCGGGTCTCCGCCCTCTGCCCTCCTTGTCTTCCTCCGGCTCTCGGTGTCTCCGTGGTTGGCTCGTTGCCCAGCCCGGCCGACTCGCTGCGCTCGCTGGCCGGGGCGCCCGATGCACGCCCCCTCCGTCTACCATCCCTTCCCCGTGTTCAGCCCGATCCCAGAGATCCTTGATGATGTCCGCGCCGGGCGCTTTGTCGTGCTCCTCGACGCCGAGGACCGCGAGAACGAGGGCGACCTGGTCCTCGCCGCCGAGCACGCCACCCCCGAGCGGCTGAACCAGATGCTCCGTCTCGCCGGGGGCTACCTCTGCCTCTCGCTCACGCCGCAGGACTGCGACCGGCTCCAACTGCACCCGCAGTCGATGCACAACACCTCCGTCCGGGGCACGCCCTTCACGGTTTCGATCGACGGGCACCCGCGCCACGGCGTGGGCACCGGGGTCTCCGCCGCCGACCGCGCCGCGACCGTCCTGCTCGCCATCGACCCAACCACCGGACCGGAAGACTTCGTGCGCCCCGGCCACATCAACCCCCTCCGTTCGCGCGAGGGGGGCGTCCTCGTGCGCATCGGGCAGACCGAGGGCGGCGTGGACCTGGCGCGACTGGCCGGGCTGCACCCCTCGGCGCTCATCATCGAGATCGTCCGCGAGGACGGCCAGATGGCCCGGCGCGACGACCTGGCGCACCTCTGCTCGCGTCACGGGCTGAAGGCGTGCACCATCGACCAGCTCATCGAGCACCGGCTGCAGCGCGAGCGCCTCGTGCGCCGGCTCGAGCCCGCCTCGGGCTCCCTCATCCGCACGCCGTTCGGCGCGTTCACGCTGTTCGCGTACGAGAGCGTCGTCGACCCCCTGCCGCATGTCGCGCTGACGATGGGGGGCGTGGGCGTGCCCGACGCCTCCGGGCGCGCGCCGGAGCAGGCCGAGCCACTGCTGGTGCGGATGCACCGGCGCCACCTGCTGGGGGACATCTTCTGCGACCTGGGTTCATCGCCCGACGGCGCGACCCGCGACGCGCTGGTCGCGTCGATGGAGGCGGTGCGGCGCGCCGGGCGGGGGGTGATCGTGTACCTGCGTCCGCAGGGGCAGGGCGACGCGCTGGACCAGCGCCTGAGCCGCGCGTCGGGGACGAGCGATGTGGGCGTGGAGAACACGCCCCGAGTGCCGATGCACCTGCGCGAGTTCGGGATCGGGGGCCAGATCCTGCGCGACCTGGGCGTGCGTCGCATGCGCCTGCTGACCAATCACCCCAAGTCGCTGCCGGGGCTGGACGCCTTCGGGCTGGAGATCGTGGAGCAGGTGGGGCTGGGATAGGACGCCCCCTCAGGCGGCGGACCAAGTGCCTCGGGAGCCGCTCACAGAATGACTCCGAGAGAGCCGGGAGTGACGGGCGGGCCGC
>DOJA01000329.1:2340-2718 GCA_003511945.1 Phycisphaerales bacterium
GCCGCCCGTCCCACCGAGGAGAACAAGTCATTCCATGAGGAGCTCTACTGCGCCCGCCCGAAGTCCAGCGCCGTGTCGTCGGGGAGCGGCTCCACCTTCGTGGCCCGGTAGGTCACGATCGAGTCCCTGGCTTCATCGAAGTCCACCTCGAAGGTCAGCGTGATCTTCTGGCCCGCGCGCAGGGCGCTCAGCGAGAGACCCTCCGCCACCGGGAAGGGCATGATCATGGCGTTCATGCCCAGGTTTCCGCCCCCGGCGTTGAAGTGCGGGATCGGCTCGTGGTGGACCTGGAACTCCGCGGCGGGGTTCGCCGGGTCGGGCAGCGCGACGACCTGCGCCCGGACGGTGTAGGTGTGCTTCGCATAGACCGGCGCGCCC
>DOJA01000329.1:2836-3399 GCA_003511945.1 Phycisphaerales bacterium
CCAGCGGCACCCAGCATCGCCGCCGCCGCCAGCCACAAAGCCCTTGGGATGACGCTGCCGCCCCGCATCCGGGAGCCCCGCCCGGCGCTCACGCCGCTTCGATCTTCAGGTACGACGCCACGCTGGCGATGTCGCGGGCCAGCAGCGGGGTGTAGGGTATGGTCCACGACTCGCCCGCCTCGGCGCGGGCGATCTTGGACGACGGGCGCCGCGTCGGCCAGGGGCGTCCGCCGCGGCCGCGAACGACGAGGGTCGCCAGCCGGCGCTCCTGGGCCTTCTTGAGGCCGCGCTTGATGTCGGGGTCGAGACGCATCAGGCGCATCACCGTGTCGCGATCGTCGGGGGTCCGGATCGACCGGGTCACGGTGCAGCGGATGTTCTGGCCGGGCTTGAAGGACTGGGACATGGCAGGATGCCTCTGGCCGCCCGTCGGCGGACGATCGATCGATGACGGATTCGTCGCTTTCCCGGCCCCACCGGCCAGGAGGGCTCATAGGATACTTCCCCCCGCCGCCACCGTCCAGCCCAGCGCCCCCCCCCAGGAAGTCGCCCCCCCCGGACCC
>DOJA01000321.1 GCA_003511945.1 Phycisphaerales bacterium
GGGGGGGGGGTGGGGGGGGGGGGGGGTGTGCGCCACGACACCCTGTTCCGCGCCCTGTACCGGGGAAAAAACATGCTTGCAAAGCAAGGCCGCCTGTTGCTGCACCCCGCGCGGCGTGACGAATTGGGAGTGCTTCTGTCGTGAACCCGATCATTGTGGTAACACAACGATTGAACTCTGCAGACCGTAAGAACGCTCATGTTGTTGTTGATGGCAAGAAGAAGGGGTCTCCTGGATTGGCGCTGGGGCGTGCTTCTCGTCGTGCTCCTCGTGATCGGCGCCGTGGTCCTCTTCCGCTCCACGGCCCCGGAGCGATCGGTGCAGCGGTACCGCGCTGAGAACCGCAAGCAGGCGCAACTCGCGCAGGGCTCGGTGCGCGAGGTGCGGTCCTGGGTGGCGCTCAGCGACGCTGAGCGAGTTCCCTCGGTGATCCGTGCTGCCAAGGTCTTCGAAACCACCGACCCCGACCCGGCGCGGCTCCGGGGGCTGCTCGACGACGCGGCCGACTTCGTGCGCCTTCGGCTCGGGCAGCCGGACCCGCGCGCCTACGCCGAGTGGCGCCTGGCATCGGGCTACCGCTGGTCCCCCCACGAGCGCCTGGAGCAGTTCGGCGTCGTCGACGCCTACGAGGCGAACTTCAAGGAGCGATTCGGCGATTCGGAGGCCGCGATCCGCGCCGCGTTCGAGCGGTTCTGGCGCGCCTCGCGTGAACCCTCGCGGTGGTCCAAGCCGCGGCGTCCGATGCGCATCGCGGACGACCCCCGCGCGGCGCTCGTCGCCATCGGGACCGTGACGGGCAAGGCGCCGAACTACCGCCCCAAGTGGCCGACCGACTTCGGCGCGGACTACTGGGACTCCTCGGCGGCGGCGACCTCCTCGATGATGCAGTGGCTCGTTCCGCCCGAGGGAGTCGGGCG
Source organism: Phycisphaerales bacterium (assembly GCA_003511945.1). Classification (GTDB taxonomy): domain Bacteria; phylum Planctomycetota; class Phycisphaerae; order Phycisphaerales; family UBA1924; genus UBA11155. The sequence goes on from DOJA01000321.1 coordinate 918, forward strand.
GATGCTCCAGATCCGCTCGCAGCCGGTGGTCGAGGTGGCGAAGGTGGCGCTGCTCATCGAAGACCAGAGCGGCGAACGCCGCACGCTGACGCTGAACTATGTCTGGGACCCGCGTACACAGCGCTGGTTCCACGAGTCCCTGACCGAGCAGTACGCGAGCGAAGTGACCGCGGGGCTGGACTACTGACCGAGAGGTGGCCTGATGGCCCGCAGGGACGGACGATGGGTGCAGGGCGTCGCGACGCTGCTCGGCAGCGTGCTGCTGCGGTCCGCGTCGCTCAAGGCGTGGACGCCCCTGCCCGCGATGCAGGCGATCCGGTTTGTCGTGCCCGCAGCGGACGACCGCCCGTTGGCCGCTGTCGCGCTCGTCGGTGTCGCGACAGTCTGGGAAGCCGCCATCGGGCTCGGGCTGATCCTGTGGGGGGCGCGCCGGTGGATCGTGCTCAGCACCGGGGCGACGCTCGTCGCGTTCACGGGAGTGCTGGGCGTGTTGCTCGTCTCCGCCGACCCACCCTCGTGCGGCTGCTTCGGCTCGCTCAGACTCTTCGAGAGCACACGGAGGGAGGCGATCGCGGGGGCCGCGCGGAACGGCGCCATGCTGTGGCTGTGCGCGCACCTGTGGCTCGATCGGGTCCGCCCCGAGAGGGCGGTGGCCGCGTGAAGCCCCGCCACCGCCGCCGCCCACATGCTTTCACCCTCCTCGAACTGCTCGCGGTCGTCGCGGTCGTCGCCGTGCTCATCGGGATCCTGCTGCCCGTGCTCGGGCGGGCGCGTCACCGGGCCGAGGTGACGGTCCACCTGGCCTGGGTGCGCTCGGCAGCCGTGGCGATCACCGCGTACTCCCAGTCGAACGACGACTACTTCCCCTACCTCGCCACGCCCGAGCGCCCGCTCGATGGCATCGGCCGGATCGGCGGGTGGGGGCCCAAGTACGGCCCGCGCGCCTATTTCGCCAGCGGGGGGCTGTGGCCCAGCGTCGTGCTCGACTCGCCCGCCGAGATTCCCGCCGGCATGGGCGGGTCCGATTGCCTCTACGACTCCTGGCGTCCGCTCGACCCGCGCGAGACGCGCCCGTGCCGCGTGATGCGCACCGCGGCGTACCTCACGCACACCACCGCCGCCCGCCCGGAGTTCTGGGTCCGAGAGCCGCTCTTCCCCCCCGACTCCTACTACAACGCGATGCGCCTGACCGATGTCCGCTACCCGGGCGCGAAGGGGATGCTGCTGGATGTCAGTTACCCTCATGTGAGCCGCGCCGCCGGGCACGAGCCGACCGACGAAGAAGTCTTCGGCGCGCCGCTCGTCGCCCTGATGGACGGCTCGGCGGGCTTCCGCCCCCTGCCACCGGACCGCTGGACCGCCCGCACCTCCGAGCACGCCTGGGTCGTGTGGCCGATCCCGGTGATCTCCACCGTGGGCGGCGTCCACGGGCGGGATTACTGAGCCGCCCGTCCTACGCCAGCACCGCCCCGCCCTCTGCCGTCCCCTCCAGGGGCAGCATCCGCGCCGTCGCCAGGAACCGGTCGTAGTTGTCCCGCAGCTCGATCAGCGTGTCGCCCCCGAACTTCTCCAGCGCCGCGCGGGCCACCTCGAACGCGACCACATGCTCCATCACCACGCTCGCGGCGCTCACGGCACAGATGTCCGAGCGCTCGTACTCGCTCCGGGCGGGCTCCTTCGTGTTCAGGTCCACGCTGGGCATGCCCTGCAGCAGCGTCGAGATCGGCTTCATCGCGCCCCGCACGACGATCGGCTCCCCGTTGGTCATGCCGCCTTCGAGCCCGCCGGCGTTGTTCGTGTCGCGCACAAAGCCCAGCGAGGGCGTCCGGACCCGCGTGCGGTCGAAGCGGATCGGGTCGTGCACCTCCGACCCGCGCAACGCGGCGCAGGCCATCCCCAGCCCGATCTCCACGCCCTTGAACGCCTGGATGCCCATCACCGCCGCCCCGAGGCGCGAGTCCAGGCGCGTCGACCAGTCGGCGCAGGATCCCAGCCCGATCGGGCAGTTGAAGACATGCGCCTCCACCAGCCCGCCCACGGTGTCCTTGTCGATCTTCGCCTGGCGGATCGCGGCCCGCATGCGCTCGGAGGCGCCCTCGTCCGGGCAGTAGACATCGCTCGCGTCGCGCCGCGCGAGCACTTCGCGCCAGTTCGATGCGGTCACCTGCTCCTCCGTGCGCACTCCGTGGATCGCGCGGACGAAGCCGAACACCTCGATCTCCAGCTCGCGCAGCAGGCATCGCACCAGCGCCCCGGCGCCGACGCGGGAGGCCGTCTCCCGCGCGCTGGCCCGCTCCAGCGTGTCGCGGCAGTCCGTGGTCAGCCACTTCACGCTCCCCGCCAGGTCCGCGTGCCCGGGGCGTGGACGGGTGAGCGGGGGGGTCTTGGCGGGGTCGTCCAGTCGCGAATCCCGGTTGGGGATGCGCATGGCCACCGGCGCGCCGGTGGTCTTGCCCCGGCGCACGCCCGCGAGGAACTCGGCGGCGTCGGTCTCGATCTTCTGCCGCGCTCCCCGCCCGTAGCCCCCCTGACGCCGCCGGAGCTCGTGGTTGATGAACTCGGAATCGACCCCGATCCCCGCGGGCATCCCCTGGACGAGGATGACAAGCGCCGGGCCGTGGGACTCACCGGCGGTGTGGTAGGTCAGCGTGGCCATGGGCGAACGATAGAGCACTTCGCCCG
>DOJA01000262.1 GCA_003511945.1 Phycisphaerales bacterium
GGCCCCCCGGCCCCCGCCCTCCGCCCCCCCGGCGCGAGGGGCCATCATGCGCGCCGGACCAGTGTCCGCTTCTCCTCCGAGGTCATGAAGGGCGCCGCGTCGTTGAGCCACCGGCGCGCGTCCGTCGCGTAGCCCGCGGTGGGCTTGAGCTCGCTGATGCGCCCGCACCAATAGGCGTTGAAGCGGCGCATCAGCAGTTCGCGCGTCAGCTTCGCGGTCATCGACGCGAGCGCAACCGGCAGGTGCGCCCGCTCACCCTCGACTCGGAACTCGACCCGCAGCCGGCGCGGCCCGTCCGGCCCGCTCCCGGTGGCTTCGTACACGCTCCGCTCGCCGGACTCCTCGACGACCTTCACCTCCGCCCCCCGCAGCCGGCGCTGCAGCCCCGCGAGGTACCGCGTGCGCCCGCCCTGTCGGTCCACCGCGGCCAGCCCCTCCCGCTCCCCGCCCGGCTCCGCCAGCAGGGCCCAGACCCGCCCGAGCATCGCGCCGACGACCGCCAGACTCACGCCGCCCTTGCTGCCGGTGCGCTCCAGCCGCGTGTTGAACACCCGCTCGTCCATCGCGACGCACCGCAGGGCGCGCACTCGGACACCCGACGCCTCGCACACCCGCGCCAGCCGCCCGGACGCGAGCCGGAGCGAGGCCGCGTCCCCGCCGATGGGTAAGTCCAGCGCTCCGGCGCCGTACCACTCCAGCGAGGCCGGCGCGCGTCGGGTGAGATCGACCAGCAGGTCCTCGTCCGTCCCCGGCGCCGCCCCCGCGAGGGAGGCAAACGCCAGCACGCCGCGCTCCAGATGCTCGATCGAGCGCCGGAACGACGCGAGGTCGAACGACCCGGCCCGCTTCAGCCGCTTGGAGTCATCGACCGCAAGCCGTCCGGACGAGGCCGACCGGATGTCCCTGCACACCGCCCCGCGCAGCAGCGCCCACAGGTCGGGCGTGCCCGTGGGGTCACCCGGCGTCGTGAGGACGGCCCCCGACACGCACAGCGGCCCGAGGGTTGGCCCGTAACCCGCCTCATCGATGCCGGCGTAGAGCATAGGCGGTGACGAGGAACGCGGACACGCCGCGCTCCGCGTCAGAAGTTTGATTTGGTCGTGGGGAGCGTTCCAGCGACCGGATCACTCGTCGTCGCGGGCTGGCCTGACCCCGCCGCCTTCTCCTCCGCCTCCTGGAGCGCTTGCTGCTGCGCGGACTGACTCCCGCCGCTGCCAAAGACTCCCATCTGCCACAGAATGAGACCGCCCGCCACCACGAGGAGGGCCGCCGCGAGTCCGATCTTGGTCGTGTTCTTGTTCATGGGATCACCGGGCTCCGGGAGGCGCCGGATGGCACGCTCCGCTCAGGTCTTGATACAGGAGAGGGAACAATTCAGCGCAGTATAGGAAAAGGCCGGGCACGGTGTCCGCGCCCGGCCCCAAAGTGGATCAATCGACCCGCGAAAACCTGACCATCGACGCGGACTAGAGGTCGCGGCCCCGAACCCCGCCGTAGGTCATGAAGAAGTGCGCGGGCCAGCGGAGCGCCGTGGCCCCGGACCCGCTTCCGAAGCGGTAGACCGGGCCCGACCCCTCCGAGCGACTCCCGGCGATCGGCAAGTCGGAGAACGGCTTGAGGTTCCGCGCGCTGCCGTCACCGGCGGAAACCGTCGCAGTCGCGCCGGGCTCGAGATAGAAGTTGACATTCCGGTCGTGCGACGCCTCGAAGATGTAGAAGAAGACCTTCTTGTCCGGGTGGGCCACATCGGCCGACTTATTGAAGACGAGCTTGGAGTAGGGATACGGTCCATCGACCGTCTCGCCTACAAACGATTCGTTGAAGCTCCCGTCAGCGTTAGAGATCCAATCGCGGTTATCGACGAGCGCGGAGACAGAGTAGCGGTAAGATCCAACCGCGATGAACTGCATTTGCTTGGACGAAACGGGGTCGTACTGCTTGCCCTTGTTGTCGCGGACCAGCTGGCGCCAGCGCTGCCAGGTTTCGATCCGATTCGTATGAGAAGGGGACAGGAACACATCGGACAGCATCGCCATACCCTCGCCCTCGACCATGTATGGCCCGAGGGTGACCAGGTAGAAGTCGTACATCGACGAGTACGCGACATCGGGGCTGAACCCGCTGGTGCCGTTGTCTGCCCGCGAGTCCGGGTTGACCTTGGCGAACACATCCAACCCGGGACGCTCGGCGGAGCCGGGGAAACCCCATCCGTTGGTCTGCCAGGTCTGGGCCGCCATGACGCGGGCGGGCTTGCCACGCAGGCCACGCGGATCCTGCGGATTGTTGGTCGGACCCTCGGGGCCGTGGAGCAGCCGATCCTTGTTGGCGGAGGCGTAGTTCGCCAGGCCCTGGCCGTGCTGCTTCATGTTGGCGACGCACTTGCTGACACGGGCCGCCCGGCGAGCGGTGCCCAGGGCGGGGAGCAGCAGACTGATCAGCAGAGCGATGATGCTGATGACGACCAGCAGCTCGATCAGCGTGAAGCCGCGAGTCTGGGCTGTCCTTCCATTCCTGATCATGTGGGTCTCCGACTTGGGGTTCGAGTGATGGGGTCTTCCTTGGGTCACAAAGGCCCGGACCCCGCCTTACCATGGTCTACGCCCCGGGAACGCCCGCGGATCCCGGGGAGGGAGCAGTTTTACCGAACCGGGCTCGGCGTCTCCGGTCGCGACGCCGACCCGGACCAGTCAAAGTGCGGCTGAAAGGAGTCGAACCTTCACGGGATTAACTCCCACCAGAACCTGAATCTGGCGCGTCTGCCAATTCCGCCACAGCCGCTCGCTAAGGGGAAGAAGCCAGACAATAGCGGCCCTGTTGCCGATGGCAAGGCCTACCGAACCCTAGCATACCCCAAACGACGCTATTCTTCGTCCCCTTCCGCCTCGGACGAAGAGCCGCGAGCGGATCCGACCGGCTTCACGCCCTTCACCTCGACGACCGCGCGCCGGACCTCCTGGAACAGCTCGGGATTGTCGGCGAGGAACTTTTTGACATTCTCGCGTCCCTGACCGAGCCGGACCTCTCCGAAGGAGAACCAGGCCCCGCTCTTTTGGATGACATTGCTGCCGACCGCCAGATCGAGCAGGTCGCCGGTCGCGGAGATGCCCTCGTCGAACATGATGTCGAACTCGGCGTCGCGGAAGGGTGGGGCGAGCTTGTTCTTGACGATCCTTGCGCGCACGCGGTTGCCGATGTTCGCGTCGCCGTCCTTGATGGCGCTGATCCGGCGGATATCGATGCGGACAGACGAGTAGAACTTGAGCGCCCGCCCGCCGGTCGTGGTCTCGGGCGAGCCGAACATGACTCCGATCTTCTCGCGGATCTGGTTGATGAAGACGACCGTGCACTTGCTGCGGGAGATGGCGCCGGTGAGCTTCCGCAGGGCCTGGCTCATCAGGCGGGCCTGCAGCCCGACATGGCTGTCGCCCATCTCGCCCTCGAGTTCCGCCCGGGGAACCAGGGCCGCCACGGAGTCGACGACGATGATCTCGACCGCGTTGGACTTCACCAGCAGTTCGCAGATTTCCAGCGCCTGCTCGCCGCTGTCGGGCTGGGAGACCAGCAGTTCGTCCACATTGACGCCCAACCGCCTGGCCCACGAGGGGTCCAGCGCGTGCTCGGCGTCGATGAACGCCGCGACGCCGCCCGACTTCTGGCAATGGGCCACACAGGTGAGCGCGAGGGTGGTCTTGCCCGAGGACTCCGGGCCGAAGATCTCCACCACCCGCCCGGTTGGGATGCCCTTGCCGCCCAGCGCCAGATCCAACGAGAGAGTCCCCGTCGAGATGCCCGGGACGGAGGCGAAGGCGTTCTCGTCCAGTCGCATGATCGAGCCCTTGCCGAAGGACTTCTCGATCTGCTGGACTGTCCGCTCCAGGGATTGGGCTTTGGCCTTGTCTTCCACGATGACGCCGGTGTCCTTTGCTGCGGGTTTGGCCACGCTCCTGCCGCCTTCCTTGGTGCGAGTGGTGCCGTTTCGCTGCGCCAGTTCGGTCGCTTCGCTGACCATACCGATCCGCTCCTTTGCCCGCCAATGTTCGGGCAGTGATAGGATACGGACAAAGACCGTACTGTCAAGCACCTGTTCGGGTGGATCGTCCAGAACCTGTCACCGGACCCCGAACCGGGACCGGACCAACTCCACAAACCTCTGACCACGCTGCTCGAAGTGCTCGAACTGATCCCACGAGGCACAGCCCGGGCTCAGGAGCACGCAGTCGCCCGGGCGGGCCTCGGCGGCCACCGCCTCGACGGCGGCTTCGAGGGTCGCGCAGTCCCGGGCGCGCCCACCGGCGCTGCGGACCAGGGACGCCAGCGTCGGCCCCGTGGCGCCGATCGCGTACACCCCCGCGCACCGGGCGGCCGGGGCGGCCATCCGCGACAGGTCGATCTTCTTGTCGTACCCGCCGCAGATCAGCCGGGTGCGCACGGCGCCGATCGCCGTCTCGTCCTCCATCGCGGCGATGGCCAGGGCGGCGGACTCCGGAGTGGTGCTCTTGGAGTCGTTGAACGCAACGACCTTGGCGCCCGCGGGTCCGCCGGGGCAGGGGAACTCGCCGATGCGCTCGAGCCGGTGCGGGAGCCCCGGGAAGCGCGCGATGGCGTCGATGGCCTCGAACATCCCAACGCCCGCGATCGACGCCACCCGTCGCGCGAAGGCGGCGTTCAGGCGGTTGTGCTTGCCCGGCGTCGCGATGGGGCCGGTGTCGTCGAGGTCGGCGTAGTTGATCCACTCGACACGATGCCCCGACGGGGGGAACTGAACCGCGGTCTGTCGGACCTGCCCGGGCCACTGCGAAAGCGCCGCGAGCATGACCGCGTGATCCCCCGGGCGCTGGTCGCGGAGGATCTGCATCTTGCTGGAGGCGTAGTGCCCGAGCTCGCCGTGCCAGTCGAGGTGGTTGGGGGAGAAGTTGGTGACCACCGCGACTCCGGGGGACCACCCGCGGGCGCCGGGGAATCCTGCATCCTTGGCGAGCCAGTGGAGCATGGCGCTGGAGAGTTCGAGAACGACCCAGTCGTCCTCGCGGATGTGGGCGAGGTGGCCCAGGAGCGAGCCGCCGAAGTTCCCGCCGAGGTGCGCCCGGCGTCCGGCGACGGAGAGGGCCGCGTGGGTCATGGCGCTGGTGGTGGACTTGCCGGCGCTGCCGGTGATACCGACGACCCGCTCGCGGCGCGGGAGGCGCTCGACGAGCAGGCGGATCTCGGTGGTCACCGGGACCGCGGCGGCGTGAGCGGCGCGGAGATACCGGTTCTCCCACGGGCGCGGGACGGCGGGGTTGGCGACGACGAGGTCGGTGTCCGTGAAGTCGGCGACCTGGTGGGGGTTGTCGTCGGTGCCGCCGAGCCGCAGGCGCGCCCGCCCGGAGCGGACGAGGGGCTCGATCTGTGCGATGGAGTCGGCGAGTCGCTCGGCGGGGTCCTTGTCGGTGACGAGAACATCGGCGCCCTGCGCACAGAGCCACTGGGTGACGCCGACCCCGCCGCCGAAGCGCCCGAGGCCCATGACGGTGACGCGCGCGCCCTGGAAGTCGTGGAAGCCCTGCACGGGCGCATGGTACGCCCGCGAAGGGGAGTCGGATCCGTCGTGCGCCTCAGCGCCGGCGCCGCCGGGCGCCCAGCGCGAGCGGCGCAGCCGCCAGGACGCCGGGGGACGGGACGAGGTTCGCCTCGACCCATTCGATCGCTTCGTCGTGGATCGCTTCGTCCGTGTTGAGATTGAAGACGATCCACAGCGGCAGCGAGGTCTGGAGCGCCGGCGAGGTGACTTCGAGTTCGAGCAGGTAGACCCCGTCCGCGGGGGTTCCGCCGGGCCCGTTGAGGATGTAGACGGGGTGTTCGTCGAACCCGCCGCCGGACGCTGTCGCCAGGGTGAACCCGGGCACGAACCCGACGCCGGAGGCCGCGTCGATCTGCCCGGGCGAGCCGAAGAAGCGGGCGATTGTCATCGTCTCGCTGATGGACAGATCGAACCCGGCGCCGTTCCAGCGCCCGAGGGCCGCGCGGATGTTGAATCCGACCGCCGTGCCGTCGGTGAGGGTGTCGGCGAAGAAGCCGGGGTCGTCGATCCCGTTCGGTCCGAACTCGATCGAACCGAGTTCGCCTGCGAAGACGCGCTCGACGGGCTCGTCGCCGGTGCTGCCCAGGACATCGCTGACGCCGAAGGTCTCCAGTGCGCCGGCCACGACGCGGACCCCGATGTCGACATCCTCGCCGTGGGCGAACCCCGCCGAAGCGAGCGCCCCCAGGGCGAACAGCGATACAACTCCGCGACGCATCTCGACTCTCTCTTTCTTCCGGCGGAGCCGGAACGGGCGCCTGGCCGTCCCGCGCCCCCTAGCGCGCGACGACCGGGTCGAACAGGTTGCGGTTGCCGTCGGTGAAGACGGCGCTGAACGGCTCGGTCGACGCGTGGGCGTCGAGGAATGCGTAGTTGGAGCGAGCCCCCCACTTGCGGGCCGGCCCGCCGTGGGCGTCGATCTGCACCTGGGTCGAGGCGACAAGGGGCGGGTCATCCGGGCGCGACCGCCGGCCCCACCACTGGAGGGGGTGGACATGGTCCGAGCCGGCGAACGCGCCCTCGAAGGCCATCATGACGAACTGGACCGTGCGCGCGGGGGACGGGATGCGCTCGATCCGATCGAACGCGACGAGCGGGCGTCCGACGCGCCCGGTCAGGATGAGGCGGGGCGTAACGAAGTCGTTGATGCCGTACGAGGTGACGCGGAACGACGACGCGCCTCCGCCGGGAACAGGGACGCCCGCCCCGCCGCGGCTGGCGGGCCAGTGCCGGCTCGTGTCGACCGGCGAGCGCACGGTCAGGGGCTCGTCGCTGTAGGCCCCCAGCGCGCCGACCCACGAGAGCTGCGCATCCAGGCCCGCCCCGTTGTGCGACAGGCCGTAGTCCACCAGGGCGCCGTTGTGGTCGGCGGCGTAGGCCCCCTGCGCCAGCACCAGCGATCGCAAGTTCGCCAGGCACTGCACCGTCTGAGCCGCGCGCCGGGCGGTTCCCAGCGCGGGCAGCAGGATTCCGATCAGCACCGCGATCACCGCAACGGAGACGAGCAGTTCGATCAGCGTGAAGCCCCGGCGGCGGCTCATGGGCAGGCCTCGAGCCAGCGGACGAGCACCTCGGTGATGTCGTCGAAGTTCACAGCCCCGTCGTGGTTCGCGTCGCCCAGCGGCCCGGGGGTCAGCCAGTGGCTGAGGATGCTGGTGATGTCGTCAAAGTTGACAGCACCGTCCCCGTCCGCGTCGCCGGGGCACGCCCCCGGGGGGGCGAGCAGGTCGTTCATGTACGCGATCGCCGCGCTCTGCGCCTCGATCTGAGCGGGCGAATCGCCCTGGCGGAAGACGATCCAGAAGGTCTCGGAGGGTTGGACCACGCCACCGGACGCGCGGAGGCGCAGGGCGAGACGGTAGACGCCCTCGCTCGCCGGTTCGTCGAGGAAATAGACGAAGTGCTGATGGAAGCCGCCGTTCGACGCCGCGGCGACAAAGTTGAAGCCGCCCACAACCGAATCGGGGATCGCGGGCGTCGTGATGTCGGGGTTGAACCCAAGGAAGACGGTGAGCGTGGAAGGAGCCGTCTGATCGAAGTCGGCGCCGTCCCACAGGCGGAGGGAGTCCACGATGTCGAAGGCGATCAGCGTTCCCGGGGCGAAGGGCGTGGGCGCGCCGACGGTCCCCCCCCGGGCGTTGAAGCCGGGATCGTCGGTCAGGTCGGGCGCTTCACCGAATGCGCCGCCGAAGACCCGGACGCCCGTGGTGACCGGATTGCCCGGCGTGTCGAGGTCGATCAGCCCTGTGACGATGCGCCCGCCCTGGACGCCGACTTCAACATCCCGGTGGGGCACCGTGCCCGCCGCGGCGTGGACCGGCGCGATCGCGGCCAGCCCGAGCATGACCAACTTGGCGTGACGCACCGTGGGCTCCTTCCGCAGAGGCGTGCAGATGCAACTCAGTGGCGATACCGTACCGCCAGATGCAATCGAATGTCAAGAGGGCGCCCCGCCTTCGTAGCCGCGAAGGGGGTAGTCTTCACACATGAACACCCGCTCCGTGTGCCGCTGCCTTCTGGTCCTGGCCTCGCTCG
>DOJA01000259.1 GCA_003511945.1 Phycisphaerales bacterium
GGGCGCGTGCGTGAGGGCGCGGCGGGCGGCGAGGGTCGAATGATGCGGCTGGAGTGAACCGCTACACTGCTCCTCCCCCACGACGGGGCTTGCGGTCCCGAGGGAGGGGGGCGGGGCGTCCACTGGAGCGGTCGATGCGGTGGATCATCGTCGGGCTGACGGCGCTCTGGGGCCTGCTGACCGCCTTCGCGTATGTGGTGATCCTGCCCGACCGAACTCGGGACGAGGGGCTGGCGCTGGCCATGATGGAGGTCGGCGCCGCGACGCCGCCGGACTTGCTCCCGGCTTCGCTGCGTCCGCTGGCGGACTGTCCGGAGCTGAAGGGGTTGGACCCCGGCGCCATCGGGCGCTGGACTCCCGAGGAGCGTCGGCGGCGTGTGGCGTCGTTCATGGAGTGGTACGACGGCCCGGGACGGGAGGCGGGGCTGCCGGACCTCGCATCTGCGCCGGTGCTGGTGTGGTCGACGGACGACAACCCCGCCCGGCGGACACAGAACCACCTGTTCCGAGTGTGGCACCTGCGGACCTTCGGCGAGCCCTGCGACATCCAGACCGATCCGTCCAACCGGGATATCACCAAGACGATCGTGCAGTGCGTCGCCGGGGCCGGGCCGGATGTGATCGAGGCGTACGGCCCGGCTGAGTTATCACAGTTCGTTCAGGCGGGCGTGGCGCTGGATGTCACCGAGCGGGCGGGGCGCGAAGGGTTCGGGGTGGAACGGGTGTTCCCGGCCGCCGTCAGCAGCATGGCGTTGGAGGGGCGTCAGTACGCCTTCCCCTGCAATGTGGGGTACACGGTGCTGTTCTATCACCGCGACCTGTTCGAGGAGGCGGGCGTGACCGAGCCGTCGGGGTACGCGGCGGGCTGGACCGTCGAGCAACTGATCTCCGACGCGGAGCGCCTGATGGCCGCCGATCCGAGCGGGCGGCGCTACGGGGTGATGGGCCTGGGCGCGTGGACGATGGCGCTGGCATCGGGCAGCACCTTCTTCAACGAACCGGGCACCGCGTCGTTCTACAACAACCCGCGGACCGTCGCGGCCCTGCGCGCCTATCAGGACCTGATGTACGCGCAGAGGGTGATGCCGACTCCCGCGGAGGCCGCCAGCATGGCCTCTTCGGGCGGCGCGAACATGAACGCGGGCGCGGAGGCGGCGTCGGCGTCGTCGCTCTTCGCGGCGAAGCTGACAGCGATGGTCAGCGAGGGGCGCTGGTCGTATGTGTCGTTCGCGCAGCGGAACCGGGACCGCGCGATCGTGCCCGCCATGCAGCGCCGGCTGGGGGAACTCGACGCGGGCGGCGCCGAACGAACCCCCGGCGAGCGGCGCCTGCTCCAGGAGGCCACCGCGTCGCTGCTCGAAGATGTCCTGCTGCCCCTGACGCCGGAGCAGTTCGCGGCGATGGAGGCGTGCCTGACGCCGGAGGACCGGACGCGACTCGTCCGGCTCGGCGTGGCGCACATCCCGACAGTGGGGGGGACGCCCTGGTACGAGGCGGCGGCCCGCGTGGCGATCGTGAACCGCGCGGGGCCTCGGAGCGAGCACGCGACGCGGTTCCTGCGGTTCCTCGCGAGCGAGGAGTACAACGAGCAGATCAACCAGACCTTCGACTCCATCTGTGCCGTCCCCGAGTTCTGCCTTGACGAGGACGGCATCTCCGGCCCCCCGGCGCCGCTGCCGGGGCTCGAGGCGTTCGACTCGCGGGTGTTCGCGGAGGCGATGCGCGAGTACGCGCACGAGTGGGAGTTGTCGCCCTTCATCGGGCGCGGGCGCCTGGGCACGCTGGTCGGTCCGGTGCTGGAGCAGCTGACGAACAATGTGATCGGCCCGGCGGAGGCGGCCCGGGTGATCGAGGACCGCATCAACGAGCAGATCCGGGCCAACATCCTGCGGGACGAGGCGCTCCGCGCTGAGTGGGAGCGCCGCGCCGGGCGGGCCTTCGACCCCGATCGGCCTCTCAGAGAGCAGGCGGGGGATTCACCACAGAGGACGCAGAGAACGCAGAGAAGAGATGCAGCGGAATCGGGACTGAACCCTCCCGTGCGCCGACCGTCCCGGGCCTTGTGCATCAACCCACCCTCCATGCCTTCCTCTGCGCTCTCCGCGTCCTCCGCGGTGAACTCTTCTCCGGGAGCCGTCGGTTGATCGGCTCCGCGCGGCGGCGCCTGCTCATTGCGCTCCTGTTCCTGCTCCCGAGCCTCGTCGGATTCCTCGTGTTCACTGCGGGACCGATCGCGTTCAGTCTGGCGATGTCCGTCACCGACTGGGCGCTGACAAAGCACAACCCCCTGAGCGACACGCCGATCCGCTTCGTTGGATTCGAGAACTTCCTGCGGATCCTGGTGGGCGACGAATCCCACCTGTTCTGGGACTACTTCGGCAACACGCTGTTCCTGATGATCGGGATCCCGATCGGGATCGCCGGCTCGCTGGGGCTGGCGCTGCTGCTGAGCGCGAGGGTGACGCCCACCACCCGTCAGGGGCGCACGATGGGCGCGCTCTGGGGCGTGGCGCTGACGGCGATCTCCTGCGCCGGCGTGTGGGCCTCGACCACTCCGGGGGGGGCGACGACCCTTGCCGGAGCGGCAGCGCCGGCGGCGCGCTCGACGGAGGCCGGGCTCACCGACCTCACGGCGCACGAAGTGCAGCGTTCCCGCTCACGGGGCGCGGTGCTCGCGACGGCGGCGCTGGGCGTCATCGTCACGCTGGGGCTCGCGTTCGGGACGGTCTTCTTCCGGACGATCTTCTACCTGCCCAGTCTGCTCGCGGGCGTTGCACTCTTCCTGCTGTGGAAGACGCTGTACAAGCCCCGCGGCGGGCTGATCAACGCGGCGCTGGGGCCGGTGCTCGACGGCGTGCAGGCGGCGGTGGGGGCCACGCCGCCGGCGCTGTGGTACGCCATGGGATTGCTCGTCTGGGGGGCGGGGCTGGCGCTGTGCGCTCGGGTGGTCCTTGTTGGGGCTTCGAAGCTGCGGTTCGGGGACGCGGGCCTCGCGTCGTTCCTCGGGCGCCTCGGGCTCGTGGCGGCGCTGGGCGCAACGGTGCTGGGCGCTGGGTTCGTCCTTGTGCAACTGCCCGCGCGGTCGCTGCTGCCCTCGGGGTTCGCGCCGGTGTCACGGGGAGATGCGCTGGATGCGGCGCGGGAGGTGGCGTCGAGCGTCCCGGGCGCGGACGCTGAGGAGCTCCGGCTGGCGGCGTCGGCGCTGGGTGACCAGTCGCGCGTGCGCGATCTGATCGCGGCCCTGACGGGGGCCGCGGGCGCGTCGCCCGAGAGTGCCGGCGTCGTGCGCCGGGCTGTCATGAACCGGGCCTCGCGCGTGCGTGAGGGTCTGACTTCCGGAGAGGGCCTGGCGGCACCCGAGTGGCTCGTCGACTCGTCGTGGGCCAAGACGGCGCTGATTGTCATGGGCGTCTGGGCGGGGCTGGGCGGCTCGACGATGCTGCTCTACCTCGCGGGGCTCTCGAACATCCCGCCCGAGCTCTACGAGGCGAGCGCCATCGACGGGGCCTCGGGCTGGAACCGGTTCATCCATGTCACCTGGCCCCAGCTCGCCCCGACCACCTTCTTCATCGTCATCATGGCGACCATCGGCGGGCTGCAGGGCGGGTTCGAGCAGGCCATGGTGATGACCCAGGGCAAGGCCGACACCATCGTGCTGGCGTACTACATCTACAACATCGCCTTCACCGACCAGTTCCAGCTCGGGCTCGCCAGCGCCATCGCCTGGGTGATGTTCGCGATGATCTTCGCGATGACGGTGCTGAACTTTCGCCTGGGATCGCAGCTCACCAATGAGTAGGAGAGTTCACCGCTGGGGCGCGGAGAGCGCAGAGGAATGCACATGAGTGGGTTCAAGCAGAGTTGTGGGAGGTCGGCGAGCGGTCCTAGCGGCATCGACGCATCGTTCCTGCCTTCCGCCGCGCTCTCCGCGCCTCCGCGGTGAATGAATCATGAGTGACCCCGCCACGCGAAGCCGCAGGTCGTTCAGCGTCCCCCGGGCGCTGGGGTTTGCTGCGCTCGTGGTGCTGGGGGCCACCTTCACGGCGCCGTTCCTGTGGCAGGTGCTCATCTCGCTCTCGAGTCTGACGGATGTCGACCTGCTGACCAGGACCGGGTTCCCGCCGGTGCTCAAGCCGGAGAACTACCCGCAGGTGTTCCGCAAGGTCGAGTTCGCGCGCTACTTCTTCAACTCGTTCTTCGTCGCGGGCTGGGTCACGCTGCTGCAGGTGATCACCAGCGCCATGGCGGCGTACGCCTTCAGCCGCATCCGGTGGCCCATGCGCGACCGCGTCTTCCTGCTCTACCTCGCGACGCTCATGATCCCGGGGGTCGTGCTCATGGTCCCCAACTTCGCCATCGTGCTGGGGCTGGGGATGTTCAACACCTACTGGGGGCTCATCGTCCCCGCGGCCTTCAGCGCCTACGGCACATTCCTCCTCCGTCAGTTCATGCTGACGATCCCGACCTCGCTCGACGAGGCGGCGGCGATCGACGGCGCCGGGCACTGGCGGGTGTTCACGCAGGTCGTGCTGCCCCTGGCGCGCCCCGGGCTGATCGTCCTGGCGATCTTCACCTTCCTGGGCAACTACAACTCGTTCTTCTGGCCCCTGATCCTCACCAAGGACGACAACCTCCGCGTGCTGCCCATCGGGCTGCTGGCGTTCGATTCGACCTACGGGCGCGAGACGCCCCTCATCATGGCCGGCTCGCTGATGGCCATGGTCCCCCCCGTGCTCGTGTTCGTGGTGCTCCAGAAGTACCTTGTCAAGGGCATCCAGCTCGGCGCGGTCAAAGGTTGAAGCGCAGTCGCGAGATTCCTCCACCCGAACCCCGAGACCCGAAACCCGATCCCCCCTTACCCCCATGGCCCAACTCACACTCAAAGATGTCCGCAAGGTCTACGACTCCAAGGTCGAGGCCGTGCGCTCGTTCAACCTGACGATCGCCGACGGCGAGTTCGTCGTCTTCGTCGGCCCCTCCGGCTGCGGCAAGAGCACAACCCTCCGCATGATCGCGGGGCTGGAGGACATCACCTCCGGGACCGTCTCGATCGACGGGCGGGTCGTGAACGACGCCCACCCCAAGGACCGGGACATCGCGATGGTCTTTCAGAACTATGCGCTGTACCCGCACATGACCGTGTACAAGAACATGGCCTTCGGGCTCATGCTCCGCAAGCTGCCCCGGGAGCAGATCCGCGAGCGCGTCGAGCGCACCGCGATCCTGCTGGGCATCGACAAGCTGCTGGACCGGCGCCCCAAGGCGCTGTCCGGGGGTCAGCGCCAGCGTGTGGCGCTGGGGCGCGCCATCGTGCGCGAGCCCAAGGTCTTCCTGTTCGACGAGCCGCTCTCGAACCTGGACGCCAAGCTGCGTGTGCAGACGCGCACGGAGATCAAGAACCTCCACCAGCGCCTGCGGACCACCACGGTCTATGTCACGCACGACCAGGAAGAGGCGATGACGCTGGGCGACCGGATCGTCGTGATGAGCGACGGGCGGATCCAGCAGGTCGACACGCCGCTGCGGATCTACCGAGCGCCGGTGAACCGGTTTGTCGCCGCGTTCCTGGGGGCGCCGCCGATGAACTTCCTGAACGGCACGCTGAACTCGCGCGAGGGCGGCATCTGGTTCGACTTCGCCGACACGCTGCCCCTGCGGATGCTCGACCGCCACGCCGACGCCCTCCGCCCGCACCTGGGGCGCCCGCTGGTGCTGGGCTTCCGCCCCAGCGCGACGAGCGAGTCGCCCACGGGCAAGTTCGCGGGCCAGGGCAACGCGATGCGCCTCGAGGCGGCGGTTGTGGAGCCGATGGGCGAGGTGATGGATGTCTCCTGCCGCACGCCCAAGGGCCAGCCGGTGGTGGTCCGGATCGCCTCCCGCGATGACCTGAAAGCGCCCGGCCCGATCGAGCTGCACCTGGACATGGACCATGTCCACATCTTCGAGCCGGGCGAGTTCGGGAGGAACTTGGTGGTGTGAACCGGGCCGGGTGGCATGCTTGTGGCTCGGCACAAGCATGCACTTCCGAGGCACATGCTTGCTCGGGGCAGCAAGCATGCCACGCCGAGCAGGGGCGGCGTGGCGAGCGACCGGGCTCACCCCCGCACAAACGCCCCCCGCACCCGGTCCTTCACCACCCCCGGGAACCGCAGCGATCGCCCGTGGGCGGCCACATACACCCCGGGGGGCAGCAGACTCGTCGCGAAGATCGCCTCGGTCAGGTTCTGCAGCGCGTCGGACTGCTTCATCTCGAACGGGCGCATCGCGCCGGTCAGCACCACCGGGCACGCCAGGGTGCTCCCCGACACTCCGGGGGGTTCCGAGGGGGGCGCCAGCACCTCGTGCAGCAGGTCGCCCGTGACGCACAGGGTGTCCGTGCCGTGCAGGACGACGATCCCCGTCGGCGCGGGGGACGAGGCCATCGCGTCGCGGACGGCCTTCACGATCAGCAGGCGCTCGTCGTCGGTGATGAGGAGACTGTCCTTGCACATCACCTCGCCGATCGTGATCCGCGTGTCTTCCAGGCGCAGGCGACGGACCATCCGCTCGACGATCGACCCCTTGTTGACCAGCGCGCCGGCGGCCTCGTCGTAGACCTTCTCGATCGTGCCGCCGGTGGTGAGGAGGGCGATGTGGCGCATGGGATGGGGAAGGGCAGAGAGACGGAGCAAGGGACAAGGACGAGACGGGATAGGACACAGGCGGGACGCCTGTGCCACGAGATAGACTAGGGAAAGGGAAGTCAGGGGGCGATGGGCGTCGGCCTGCCCTGCTCGTCGACCGCGACGAAGACTACGAACGCGGTCGTCACGCTGATGTCCGTGCCCGCGTCGGGGCGCATGGCCCGGACCTCCACCTTCACCCGCATCGAGGTCCGTCCGACCCGCTCGGTGGTGGCCCACAGCGAGAGGATGTCGCCGACGAGGACCGGATGGTGGAACTCGACGGAGTCCATGGCGACGGTGACATAGCGCCGGTTGCACTGGCGGAGGGCCTCGATCCACGCCGCCTGGTCGATGAGAGAGAGGATGACCCCGCCGAAGATGGTGCCCTGGGGGTTGGTGTCGCGGGGCATCATGACCACGCGCGTCGCCGGGATGTCGCTGGGGGGCTTAGGCAAGGGGTCTGGGGCCTGGGGGCTGGGGAATGGGTGAGCCAGAGTCTATCGCCGGAGCGGTTGGCCCCTCCGCGCGCCAGAGGCGCCACATCAGGATGGCGATCCCGACGAGGAGGAACGCATCGGCGACATTGCTGACATAGGGCCACAGCGCCCGTTCGCCTCCGGGCCAGGTGAGCCCGAAGGGGAGCGTCGCGGTGGGCAGCGGGTGCAGGAAGTCGCGCACGCACGCGAAGCGCAGGCGGTCGTAGAGGTTCCCCAGGCCGCCCGCGAGGATGAGCGCGATGGCGCAGTGGGTGAGGGTGTCCCGCGCGGTCGACCACCGGGCGAAGAGCACCAGCGCAAAGCCCAGGGCGCTGATCGTGAACGCGATGAAGAACCAGCGCTTGCCCTGGCCCGCGCCGAAGACGGCGCCCGAGTTGAGCACGAGTTTCAGCTCCAGGCCGTGGGGCACGACGACCACCGGCGCGTGCGCCGGGATCAGCGTGGCCAGTCGCGACGCCCCGGCGCTCAGCACATCCGCCCGCTTCACGGCGACCGGCGCTCCCGCGACCCAGCGGAAGGCGGCCCACTTGCTGGCGAGGTCGGCGCCGAGGCAGACGATCACGACAAGCAGCAGGACCGTCCACGCCCGCGGGGAGCGTCCCGCGGGCAGGGGGGCGGCGTTCATCGCGCCAGCGCGCCGCGCTCGACGCGCCGCGCCGCCTCGATGCTGTACCGGGCCCAGGGGGTCTCTTCGAGGCGTTCGGGCTTGATGGCGATGCCCAGCAGGGCGCAGATGCCGTAGGTCCCGTCGTCGATGCGGGCGATCGCCTCGTCGATCTCGCGGAGCATCCCGCGCTGCGAGGCCGCCAGGTCGAGGGCGAGGGTCTGGTCGTAGGTGTCGCTGCCCTGGTCGGCCATGTGCTGGGGCAGGTGGCTCAGCGAGCCGCTGCCCCCGGTGAGGGCCTCGGACTCCATGGAGGTCACATCGCCCACCAGCTGGCGGCGCTTGGCCATCAGGATGTCGCGGAAGTGCGCCAGTTGCTTCTTGTTGTAGGGCGACTTGGTCAGTCGCTGCACCGGCGCGTCGTCGAGCTCGCCGTTGCGCCCGGACTGCACCGGCTGGAGCCCGGCGGCCTTGGCGAACCGCGCCGCCGCCGCCCGGCTGGCGTCCATGGATTCCTTCGATTGCACCGCGAACCGCGGGAGCGACGAGGGCGGCGCCGGTTCGCTCTTCGCGCCCTTCTTGGGCGCCGGATCCTTCGCCTTCGGGGCTTCCTTCACCTTCGGCGCGTCCTTCGCCTTCGGGGTGTCCTTCGATGATGACTTGAGCGCCGGGGCGGTGTCCTTCGCGGGCTTGGCGGCGGTGGGGGCGGGG
>DOJA01000196.1 GCA_003511945.1 Phycisphaerales bacterium
GAGACCGGCGCCGGGCAGCACGGGGTGGCCAGCGCCACCGCGGCGGCGCACTTCGGGCTCGCGTGCGAGGTCTACATGGGCGCCGAGGATGTCCGGCGCCAGCGGATCAATGTCGTGCGGATGCGCCTGCTGGGGGCCAGGGTGGTGGAGGTGGACTCCGGCTCGCGCACGCTCAAGGACGNNGGCGCGGGGCAGCACGGCGTCGCCAGCGCCACCGCCGCCGCCATGCTGGGCCTTCAGTGCGACGTGTTCATGGGCAGCGAGGACATGCGCAGGCAGGCGCCCAACGTGAAGCGCATGCAACTGATGGGTACGCGCGTGATCAAGGTGGAGAGCGGATCCAAGACGCTCAAGGACGCCACCAACGCCGCCATGCGCGACTGGATGGAGACCAGCGATCACACGCATTACATCATCGGCAGCGTCGTCGGCCCGCACCCGTTCCCGATGATCGTGCGCGACTTGCAGTCCGTCATCGGGCGCGAGGCGCGGACGCAGTTCATCGAGGGAGCGGACCGGCTGCCCGACTGCGTGATCGCCTGCGTGGGGGGCGGGTCCAACGCCGCGGGGATCTTCGCGCCGTTCATCGCGGACTCCGAGGTGGCGCTCGTGGGCGTGGAGGCGGGCGGGCGCGGGCCGGGCGCGGGCGACCACGCGGCCCCGCTCTCGCACGGATCGCCGGGCGTGCTGCACGGCTCGCTCTCCTATGTCCTGCAGGACGAGTTCGGGCAGACCTCGGATGTCCACTCCTGCTCCGCGGGGCTCGATTACCCGGGGGTCGGCCCGGAGCACTCGTTCTGGAAGGACGCCGGGCGCGTGGAGTACACCGCGGTGACGGACGACGAGGCGCTGAGCGCCTTCGTGGACCTCTGCCGCGCGGAGGGGATCATCCCGGCGCTGGAGACCGCGCACGCGATCGCGGAGGCGATCACGCGGGCGGGGCGGATGCGCGACGACCAGCACATCGTGGTGAACTGCTCCGGGCGGGGCGACAAGGATGTGGACGAGGCGGCCCGCCTGCTGGCGCTGCGATCCAAGGGCCGCGCGGACCTGCCCGCGGGCGTGGTGGACGCCCCCGCGCCGCGCGGGCGCTGACGCCGGAGGAGACTCAGCCGAACCGCGGCGCCCGTCGGCGCCGGAGCATCCACCGGACCGACTCGTACACGCGGTGCACCCGCAGGGTCAGGCGCAGACGCCGCAGCGCGTGGTCGTCGGGCTCGAGGCGCAGGGCGTGGTCGAGGTAGTGGCGGGCCTTGCCCCACTGGCGCTCCTGCACGCAGGCGAGGGCCATGTTGTGCAGCGCCGGGACATGGTTCCCGTTCAGCCGCAGGACGCGCCGCGTGGCGTCCATGCCCAGCGAGCGGTCGCCCGTCTGGAAGTGAGCCGCGGCCAGGGCCTGGAGCGAGGCGGCGCGATCGGGGTCGCGGTCGACGAGCGCGGTGAAGACTCCCGCGGCCTCGCGGGGCAGGCGGGCGTCCAGCAGCAGGCGCCCCAGTTCGTCGAGGTCGTCGCGGTCGTACTCGCGTTCTTCCGCACGGAACCGGCGCAGCTCGCGCCGGAGGAACTTGCGGGCCTCGCCCACCTCGCCCTCCTGGAGCGCCAGGCGGGCCAGACGGCGCACGACATCGGGGTGCTCGGGGTCGAGGCGGAGCACCAGTCGGAACGCGGCGAGGGCCTCCTTCTGGCGGTGCTGCCGCATCGCCAGATCACCCAGGTAGAAGTGCGCGTCGGACTGGTCGCTCTCGATCTCCAGCACGCGCCGGAACTTCTCGCTCGCCTCGGCGAAGCGGCTCATGTCCACCAGCAGGCAGCCCAGGTCCAGCAGGGTGTCGATGTCGCCCGGGGCCTGGCGGAGTTCTCGCAGGTAGAGCTGGCGGGCCTGTTCGTGACGCCCCAGTTCGGAGTGAGCGGCGGCGAGGCGCGCGTGGACGCGGGGGAGGTCGGGGTCGAGCGAGGCCGCCTGCTTCAGGCACGACGCCGCCCGTTCGTGCTCGCCCCGGTCCATGAGCGATTCGGCGATGTTCGCATAGGCCAGCGCGTGGTCGCCCTCGAGCTGCAGCGCCCGGTAGAACATGTGCTCGGCCTGCTCATGGTCGCCCAGGCGCGAGTGGGCCTCGACGCGGTACACGAAGGGGTCGGCCTTGTCGGGCTCCGCGCTCTGGGCGCGGTCCAGCCAGCCGACCGCCGAGCGCGGGTCGTCCAGTCGCAGACTGCTGACGCCCAGCATGAGGAGCGTGTGGTAGTCGTTGGGCTCGAGCGCGTGGGCCTCGGTGAACGCCTGGCGGGCGTCCTCGATCTTCCCGGCCGCTTCCAAGGTAAGGCCGAGGTTGAAGTGCCACTCGGCGCGGTACGGATTCACCGACAGCGCCTGGCGGAGGTGCGACGCAGCGTCGTCCAGCCGCCCCGCCTCGTACGCCTCGTGCGCACGCTCCACATGCTGCTCGGCGTCGATCCAGTCGCTCATCCGCTCTCCGTTCGCGGGGACCCGCTGTCGGGCGGCCCGACGAGGGTCCGATGGATGATATCGGCTCGGCACCCCCTGGATGGCCCCGCGAACGCCCGAGGCCGTGCGGGCGTACCCGGTTCGGACTCCGGTGTCCTCGTGAGGGTCTGTGAAGCGACGCACGCAAACGATCTTCCCGTGTCCGCCCCCCCGGTTCCCCCGGATCCCCCGGATCCACTGGATCCCGCGGGTCCCTGGGGTCCCGTGGAACTCTCGAGGTCCCCGGCACCCCATCGCGGGCTCCGGGGTCGTCGCTTGCGCTGACCGCCCGGTGCTGTTGGCGTTCGCGGCAGGGATGGTGGTCGCCTGGGCCGCGCTCGCTGCGACGGCACAGACCCCGTCGGTCCTCGGCCCCCCTCCGTCATCCGCACCGGCCCCGGCACCGACCGCCCAACCGCTCCGGACACCGGAGGCCCTCCTCGGGGTGCTCCGCGCCGAGGGCACGACCGAAGCCGTCCGGCGCGCCGCCGCGAGCGAGTTGGTCAATGCGCGGGGCGCCAACGGGGGCGAGGCCGCCCTCATCGCGGCTCTTGGGCCCGCGTTCCCGACCCCGTCGCGATTGAGCGTCGCCGGGGCGCTCGCCGGCGCGGGAGTGAACGACCCGGCCCTGCTCGTTCCCCTGGAATCGATGCTCTCCGAGGGTGACCCGCTGGTCATCCGGGGCGCGCTGGCGGCGCTGGTCCATCACCGGTCCAAGGACGGCGTGCGTCCGGTCGTCGACCTGCTCGCCCGGCTTCCAACCCCGGCGCCGAGCGGGGTGACCGAGAGCGTCATCGAGTGCCTGATCGCCCAGACCGGGATGTTCGATCTGGGATCGGACGCCGCCCGGTGGCTGGCGTGGTGGGAGCAGGCCCAGTTCCTGCCCGAGGCGCAGTGGCGGGGGCAGATCGCCGAAGCGCAGGCGCGCCGGGCAGCCCGTGCCGCGGAGGCGGAGCGACGGGCCGCCCGGGCGCTGACCGACCTGTTCCGTCGGCTCTACGCGGCCCGCGAGGACGAGGAACGATCGGACCTGCTGGTGGAGATGGTCCGCAGCGACACCGTCGAAGTCCGCGAGGCGGGGCTGGAACTCGTGCAGCGCCGGCTCCTGAACGCGAACCCGGTCTCGGACGCGGTGGGCGCGGCGATCCTGGAGCGCCTGGGCGACGCCAAGCCGGCGGTGCGGGCCGGTGCGGCGCGGATCCTCGAGCGGATCGACCGACCGGACGCGGTCGAGCCGATCTACGCGGCTCTGGGCGTGGCACGGGCACCGTACACCGCCGGGGCGCTCCTCCGCGCGG
>DOJA01000199.1:0-281 GCA_003511945.1 Phycisphaerales bacterium
CGGTCGCCGTAGCCCGGCGCCTTCACCGCGACGACCTGCAGCGTCCCGCGGAGCTTGTTGATGACCAGCGTGGAGAGGGCCTCGCCCGTGATGTCCTCAGCGATGATGAGCAGGGGCTTCTTGGCCTGCATGACCTTCTCGAGCAGCGGGACAAGCTTCTGGATGCTGTCGATCTTGTCCTCGTAGACGAGGACGAGGCACTTCTCGAACTCGGCCTTCATCTCGTCGACATTGGTCACGAAGTTGGGAGAGAGGAACCCGCGGTCGAACTGCATGCCCTC
>DOJA01000199.1:376-4738 GCA_003511945.1 Phycisphaerales bacterium
TCGAACTGCATGCCCTCGACGACCTCGACCGCCGTCTCGCGGCTCTTGCCCTCCTCGACGGTGATGACGCCGTCCTTGCCGACCTTGTCGAAGGCGTCGGCCATGATCTTGCCGATCTCGGCGTCGTTGTTGGCGCTGATGGTCGCAACCGCCTGGATGTCGGACTTGCCCGCGACGGGGCGGGCCTGCTTCTTGATGTCATCGCTGACCACTTCGACCGCGGCCTTCATGCCGCGGACGAGCGCGTTGGCATCGACCCCGGACGCGATGTGACGCAGCCCCTCGCTGAACAGCGCCTCGGCGAGCACCGTCGCGGTGGTGGTGCCGTCGCCGGCGGCGTCGGAGGTCTTGCTGGCCGCCTCGCGGACCAGGCGGGCGCCCATGTTCTCGACCTTGTCGCGGAGTTCGATCTCCTCCGCGACGGTCACCCCGTCCTTGGTCACGGTCGGGCCACCCCAGGACTTGTCGATCACGCTGTTCCGCCCGCGCGGGCCCAGGGTGCTCTTGACGGCTTTGGCCAGCTTCTGCACGCCCGCGAGGAGCGAGTGGCGGGCGTCAACATCGAACGAGAGGTTCTTGGCTGCCATGGGTCGGTGCTCTCCCAGTGTGGTCTGAAATCGGGGGTTCGCGGACGGTGACGAGACGGCGCCGGGGCGATCCGCGGCCCGGGGCGCGCAGAATCGCGTCGCCGGCTCCGTCAGGCAAGGCAACCGCGGTGCCAGCGATCACCGCCCTGAAACCGAAACGGGCGGTCACAAGTCCTAGATTGACATGCTGTTACGCCTGATCCCAACGGTCCATCTGCGGACAGGGCTCTGACAGAGGATCACCAAGCACGCTCGTTGTCTGCCAACTTGGCAGGGCTACTTCCGCCCCAGGACCTGCCGCAGCGACGGGTTGGGGAGCCGGATCACCCTGTGCAGGCGCCAGCAGTCGCGCGTCGCGCCGACCAGCCCCAGCGTGAAGAAGCACGATCCCACGATGATGAGCAGGATGCCCGCGACCTCCCACGCATCGGTCCCCTGCGGGCCGGCGGTGTGGGAGTAGTAGCGCAGGAAGTCCCCCACCGACGCCAGCGCCAGGGTCGCGGCCATCAGGACCAGGTGCTGGCGATCGACCCGTCCGGTGCGCATGGCGCGCGACCGGCGCACCAGGTCGCGCGCGTTGGGGCGGATGCCCAGGATGATGGTGACGACCGACGCCGCGACGAGGAGGCGCAGGATGGTGCGCTCGATGTTGAACTCGCTGGTGAAGTATGGCGCCGGGCGGTGGGTGTCGATGGTCCCGTGGATGCGCCACAAGGCCCAGCCAAGAGGGAGGTACGCCGCGGCTGCGACTCCCGCCGCGAGGCGCTGGCGGAGCATCCCGCCCCGCACCACGCGGATGAGCCCCAGGGCCGCGAGGCCCGATGCGATGGTCCCCCCGATGCAGAAGGAGCCGGCGCCGCTGGTGGGCGGGCGCTGCGTGAACATGCCGATGACATCCGCGACGCGGGGCCACCAGCACGCCAGAGTGGCGACAAGTGCCGCGCTCGACCACAACACCAGAGCCCACGCGGTCACCCAGGGGGTGGCGATGGGCTTGAACTCCTCGGCCCGCGGATCGACATGAAACAGGATCGTCGCGCGGACCGCGGTGCCGCACTCGGGGCACACGCCCCGGATCGACAGCCCCTGCAGTTCGTAGCCGCAGACCACGCACGGGAGGGTGCCCTTCAGTTCGCGGTCGAGGGCGGCCCCGACCGAGCCGAGACTCGCGGAGTCGCCGGGGTCTGTGGATTGGAGCGGCTCTCCCACAACGGATGAGTGTAATCCTGTTCAGGGACGGGGCCTCCCCAAAGCCACCGGATCGGCGAATGCCGGAACCCGTCACAGCGGGGTGCGAACCCATTGGCATGAGCCGCTTGGACGAGCACGGCGCGACGAACGGGACGGCCCCGCCCCGGGGCTATACTCCCGCCCCCATGGCGATTGCGAAGGCCGACGAGGCGATCGAGCGCCTGCGTCGGAACATCCTGCAGGTGTTTATCGGCAACACCGCCGCCGTCGACCGGCTGATCTGCTGCCTGCTCGCCCGGGGCCATGTGCTGATCGAGGATGTCCCCGGGGTCGGCAAGACCGTGCTGGCCACCACGCTGGCCCGGAGCATCCAGGGCGCCTTCAACCGCATCCAGATGACCCCCGACCTGCTCCCCAGCGATGTCCTGGGCGTGAGCGTCTACGACCGCAACACCGGGGAGTTCAACTTCCGCAAAGGCCCCATCTTCGCCAACATCCTGCTCGCCGACGAGATCAACCGCACCACCCCCCGGACGCAGTCGGCGCTCTTGGAGTCCATGAACGAGGCCACCGTGTCCATCGAGGGCCACATCTTCCGGCTCGACCGCCCCTTCATGGTGATCGCCACCCAGAACCCGTACGAGTACGAGGGCACCTACCTCCTGCCCGAGAACCAGCTCGACCGCTTCCTGATGCAGATCGCCCTTGGATATCCCTCCGCGGAGGACGAGGCCCGCGTGATCGAACAGCGCCCCAGCGAGACCACGCTCCACGAGATCGAGCCGGTGCTGGAGCCGGCGCAGGTCATCGCGCTGCAGGAGCGCGT
The DNA here is from genome assembly GCA_003511945.1 of Phycisphaerales bacterium. GTDB lineage: Bacteria > Planctomycetota > Phycisphaerae > Phycisphaerales > UBA1924 > UBA11155. The sequence continues at coordinate 2,981 of DOJA01000199.1, forward strand.
CGACGCCGTCCGCCTCGACCGCTCGCTGATCGACTACATCGTCGAGATCGCCAACCGCACCCGTCGTCACGACGACCTGCAGGTCGGGCTCTCGCCCCGCGGCACGCTGGCCCTGGCCCAGGCCGCCCGCGCCACCGCGGTCCTCGCGGGGCGCGACTTCTGCACCCCGGACGACATCGTGGACAACCTGCTCCCCGTCGGCGCGCACCGGGTGGTCTCCCGCGCCGCCATGCAGTCGGGCAACGCCCGGGTCGCCGCCGAGGTGCTCCGCCAGGTGCTCCAGTCCGTCCCCTCCCCGGCGTGACCCGCGCGGGTACGCTCCTCAACTCCGAGGAGCCCCGCCATGCCCCGACTCGTCCGCCACGACGCGACCGACCCGATCAAGATCGACCCCAGGTCGCTGAACCCGGACAAGCCGATCTTCATCTGCGCCTGCGGGCTGAGCCAGAACTTCCCCTTCTGCGACGGCTCGCACAAGCCGTGCCGCACCGTCGAGCAGCCGGGCGTGCTGTACACTTACGACAAGGCGCGCCGGAACATCATCAAGCAAGAGCCCGACGCGTGATTCCAAAAACTGGAGAGCCGCGATCTTCCGGCTGATTAGGGGCTCGACAAGCGGATGGAGCGCGTGCCACGGGGCACTGGCGCGCCTTGCGGCCTGCCTTGCCAAGGGGCGTAGCCACGAGTCGAAGCCCCAACTGCGGCCCGCCGAGCCGAGGGGTGTAGCCACGGGTGGAGGCCCCAACTGCGGACTGCCGTGCCGAGGCGGATAGCCACGAGTCGACGCCGCAACTGAGGCCCGCAGGGCCAAGGCGCATAGCCACGGGTGGAGGCCGCAACCGCGGCCGGAACCCGTGGACCGGGGGACACAAAGAGGGTTCCGCCGCCCCGGCGGGGCGGAGCAGAAATGACCTCGATCTTCACTCCACCGGTTCCGATCGCCAAACGCGATCTCCACCCGTGACCACATTCGACGCCCCACGGGCCGGGAGTGACGATCAGCCCAATCGAAACCAGAGCCACACAACGACCACGAGATCGGGACGCCGACAAACTGGTCATCGGCCCGCGCGTCCTGCATCTGGGCTGACTCCGCTCAGAGCTCGACAGCCCGACGCCTGACCCGACCCGCCCTCACCCCACCTCAAGCACCCTGATCTCCGGCAGGTTGCGGTAGTACCCGTCGTAGTCGAGCCCGTAGCCCACCACGAACTCGTCGGGGATCTGGAACCCCACCAGGTTCGCGTGGATGTCCGCCTTCCGCGCGACCTGCTTGTCCAGCAGCACGCACAGCCGGAGCGACGCCGGGTTCTGCTGGAGCACCAGCCCCTTCACCAGCGCCAGCGTCTGCCCGCTGTCGAGGATGTCGTCGATCACCACCACATGGCGCCCGCCCAGGTCCTGCGGCAGGGCTCCCCGGAAGGCCGCCCCGCGCGAGGTCGTCGCCTGACCGGCGTACGACGAGACCGTGACCATCCGCATCGACAGCCGCAGCGGCATCTCGCGGATCAGGTCCGCCGTGAAGACCAGAGCCCCGGCGAGGATGGGCAGCAGGACAATCCGGTCCGCGTGGTTCGAGGGGTCGGCCCCGTCGCGGGCGAGTTCCGCCTCCAGCTCAGAGGACAGCTGGAGCCCCATCTCGCGCACGCGGGACGCGATCCGCTCGCGATCGATCAGCACTCTGCCCAGTCCCCGAACCATATGGGCAGGATGGTAACGGCCCCCACTCCCCATTCACCCTCAACTCCCATCCCCCCA
>DOJA01000182.1 GCA_003511945.1 Phycisphaerales bacterium
GGTGCGGGCGGCGTGGGCCAGAGCCCGCTCGATGACCGGGGCCGCGTCGTCGGGGTCACAGACGCGCCAGGGCGGGTCGCCCTTCACCTGCACGATCCGCCGACCGTCGGCGTCGTGAAGGGTCACGCGGGCGCGGGAGAGTTCGCCCAGCGCTTCGCACAGGGCCGCGAGTGAGGCGTCGGTCAGGAAGTCGGTGATCGAGGCGTGCGGGCGCTCGGGGCCCTGTGGCGTCACGGCTTCTCCCACAGCGCGATCAGGATGCGCTCCAGTTCGTCAAACAGCGGCTCGCTCTCGGGGTCGGGCCGGGCCAGGCGCCGGACGGCGGCGAACCCGTCGCGGATGTCATCGGGCGAGCCGGTCTGATGGCCCAGGTAGGCCAGCAGCAGCCCCGCGTCGCGGGCAATGCCGGCGTCGCGGGCGGCGCGGTCGCGCAGCTGCGCGCGGATCGCCTTCAGGCGATCGCCCGAGGGGAGCAGCGCCGCGTCGAAGCGGGCGTTGATGAGCTCCGGGTAGCCCTTGAGCAAGTTCCGCAGGTTGACGGCGGCGGACACAAACATCCCGGCGCCGATCTGCGCGTGCACGCGCCCGGCGGCGGCCATCGGGTCGCCCGGGCGGGCCCGCAACGCCGCGGAGAACCGTTCCTCCGCCTCAAACCAGCGCCCGTCTCCCAGCAGTTCCTGCCCGCGGGTCGTGTGGATCGTGAACAAGTCGGGCTGGTCCGGGGCGACCTTGTCCACCAGGTCGGTGACCAGCGTCGGGTCGCGCCCCAGCACTTCCTGGGCCTGCTCGATCAGCCGCTGAACCTCTGAACGATTGACCGACGGGGCCGGGACGCTCCCGCCAGTGGGCAGCGGCGTGGTCGTCCCGTCGTCATGCTTCAGTACCCGGGGTTCATCCTCCGGCGCTCCAGACGGCACACCCGGTGTCCGCGGGCTCGTCGCGGGGGTTTCCGAGGTGGTCCCTCCGGGGGTGGGGGTGGGGGCGGGGGACTGATCCGGGGTGTTCACATCGGGCAGGGTCCGGTTCATGGTGCCCCTGAGCCGGTCGAGCAGGTCGTCGATCGGGTTCGTGGGGGCGGCATCTTCGGGAGATGGCCGATCGGCCGTCGGCACGGGTGTCGTCGCCGGCGCATCGGCGAGTTCCCCCGTGCGCGGATCGATGCGGTTGGACCGACTGCGCAGCGACTGCAGCAGGTCGGCGTGGGTCGTGCCCGTCCCGATGCGTTGATTCAGCGGCTGGCCGATCACCTCGCGCTCGACGGGGGCACGATCGCCCTCGGAAGCGGAATCGGCGCCGAGCCCGAGGAGCGGGTTGGTGCCCCTGAAGTTGCGCACGCCCGTGAGGGGTGAGGCGATCAGGAACGACGGCGTGCCGCGTTCGGCTTCGGGGATCGTGGCGTCCTCCCGCGATTGGCCCAGGATCGAAGGGAAGTCCGCGGTGCGCGCGCCGAAGGCGGAGGTCGAGCGGAGGGAGCCGCCGAGGTAGCCGAAGGGATCGATCCCGCGCTGAGCGGCGCTGGCGGCGGGGTCGCGGACCCCGGCGGCGTCGATGCCCCCGCCGGGCCTGCGAAGGATGAGTTCCCCCGCCAGCCCGCGGGACTGGCCCGCGGTGGACTGCCCCAGCTGATACTGGATGGCGCCGACGCCGCGGACATTCCGGGTGGCGGCGCCGGAGTAGAAGGCGTCCCGTTCAAAGTCGAAGACGGTGTCGCTGCCCAGCGAAGCGCGGAAGTCGTCGGTGGCGCGATAGCCGACATCGCCCCGGAACGACCGTCCGCCCGGGGCGTTGCCGGTGACGATGGCGTTGCGGAACGCGACCTCGGCCCGGAAGTTCCGCCCCGGGGAGTTGAAGCCCCCGGTGCCCTGCTGGAGGTTGTAATCGAGTGCGCGCCCGTCGCCCGGGGAGTCGATCACGCGCTGGCCCTGCGCATTGCCCGTGACCCGGAAGGGCGTGCCGTTGACCGGTCCCGCGCCGCGCCGCAGGGTGTTATCGAGTGCTGTCCCGTCGCCCAGGGCATTCTGAGCGGAGGCAGTGGAGCCCGCGAGCCCCGCCAATGCGCCGGCGAGCCACGCGGCGTGTCGGAGCCCCCTTAAGCCCAGTCGCATGCGGACCTCCCTTCGACGGACGGATTCTAGACCCGCCGAGGAGGGGATCGGCGCGCGAGGGCCGATGAGTGGAGCGGATCACGGGGTGCCCGCTCCCGGGCGCCACCTCCAAGCTGTCCGCGGCTGGGGTGTGTGTCTTGAGCGGTGAATAGAAGGCCCGAGCGCTGGCGGCGGGGACCGTCACCCATGGCGCCCGGACGGTGCAGAGGGGAGTCCGGACTGCTTTCCCCTTGCGGGAGAGGATGTCGCCGCGCAGCGGTGACAGGTGAGGGTCGGCGCTCCACGCGCGATGAACGCCGCGCCCGGGGGGCGGCCGACTCGCTGCGCTCGCTGGCCGGGGCACCCGGATCCCTCAGAGCAGCGGCTGTTCCTTCGACGGCGCGCCGAAGACCTCGCGGGCGGCGGGGAGCAGTTCCTTGGGCGTGACGAGGTAGTAGACAATCCCGCCGCGCTTCCAGATGTTGATCTGCGTCTTCCCGTCCTTGCACAGCCCGGCGCAGTAGCAACACTTGCCGTCGAGCTTCATGGAGCCGGTGTCCTCCTGGACGAACAGACTGATGGGCGGCGCCCCCTCGGTCAGCGAGCGGTACAGCAGGTGAGCCGAGCGGCCCTCCCCCGGCACGGCGCAGCGCCCGAGCCCGGCGAACTGGTAGCCCATCGAGGCCAGCCGATCGTCGGGGAGTTCCAGGACATCGGGAACCTTGGTCAGGATTTCGATGGCGGCTCGGGTGGCTTCGGCCTGCGTGCGGGCCGCCATCTTCTGCTGGAACACCTCGCCGAAGTTGGCGCACGAACCGTGGTGTTCGTCCAGGAAGGAAACCAGACGCTGAGCCGTCGCTGCGGGGATGATCGACGCCGCCTGCGGCGCCGGTCCGCCCGTGGAGCCGATGAACCGGGGCGACAGCGTGGCCACCGCGCCGACCACCACCATCGCCGCCGCGGCGACCAGCCAGCCGAAGCGGAACGGGGACGGGCGCGCGCCATCGGACGCAGCCGGAGCCGCCCGGAAGGGCAGCGGCTGGGGCGCGGGCGCCTGGTCCTCGGCACGGAGGGAGTCGAGGATGCGCCGGCGGAGCGCCTCGGGGGCCGCGGGGGCCTCGCCCATGACGCGGGCGACCGAGTCGCGCAGCGCGTGCTCGAAGGCGACGCGGGCGCTGACCTCCGCGCCGGCGCGGGCGTGAAGGGCGTCCAGCGCGGCGCTCTGCTCCCGGGAGAGTTCCGCGTCGGCCGCGAGACGGAACAACACGCCCGGGGAGCCGGTGTTGCCAGGGGCGCCGGGGGTGCCGGGGGTGCCGG
>DOJA01000046.1 GCA_003511945.1 Phycisphaerales bacterium
CGCGCAGGCCGCCCCGGCGCCGGCGACGCCCCCCACCGACCCGCTGGACGCCTGCGCGCGACTCGGGGGGCTCACGGAGTTCGTCAGCGCGGTGCGGGCCGCCGGGCTGGAGTCGGTGTTGATGTCCGGCGCTCCGTTGACGGTGCTCGCGCCGTCCGACCGCGCCTTTGCGCGCCTCAAGGAGCGGGATCGCGCCTCGCTGCTGATCCCGGAGAACCAGCCGGCGCTCAGGGCGGTCGTGGCCCAGCATCTGGTCCGCGGGCGATTCACGCTGACGGAGCTGCAGGCCCTGGGGAGCGTGCCGACGCTCTCCGGTCAGCGGGTCGCCTTCACCACGGTCGGGTCGGCCACGGTGGCGGACGGCGCCGATCTGATCCGCGCCGATGTGGAACTCCCGGGGGGGGGCGTCGTCCATGTCATCGACGCGGTGCTGTTCCCTAATACCCGGGGCGCTCTGGACACGCTGCGCTGGCTCGGCGGGCACGAACGGCTGCTCGACCTCATCGACGAGGCGGGCTTGGAGGAAGAGTTTGCATCCGGGGCGATGACCCTGTTCGCGCCGACGGACGCCGCGTTCAAGGCCCTGCCGGACGAAATCCTGGAGGCGCTGGACGATGGGTCCAACCGATCGGTGCTGGTCGATCTCCTCAGTCGCCACATGGTCGCCGGCGCACTCCCGGCGGCCGAACTGGAGCGGCTCTCCCCGCTCGCGGCGCTGGCCGGCGGACGATTGACCGTGAGGCGCGACGGCGCCGCGCTGGTCATCGAGAGCGAATCGGGCGTCGGCTCAGTGCCGATCACGCGGGCCGACATCGACGGGCCTGGCGGCTTCATTCACCGGATCGATCGGCTTCTCCTCCCCAGGGACGGCCTGCGCGTGGTCCCAGACGGGCGCCTGGTGGTCGGGGTATTCACCGAGCCAGTCGGCAAGGCGCTCGCGGCCCAGCTGAAGATCGAGCAGCGGGGATCGTTCCTCGTCGAGCGTCTCACCCGCAACGGCCCGGCCCAGCGCGCCGGGCTCAAGGTCAACGATGTGGTCGTGTCCATCGACGGGATCCCCGCCACCTCTGACAACCTCGACCTGCTCAAGGCCCGCAAGGGCTACGGCGGGACGATCGAGTTCGTCGTTCTCCGCGCCGGCGAACGGCTGACAATCCTCGTGCCGGTCGGGGTCGAATAACGGTCGTCGGCCCCCGGAACAGGGGCGCTTGATCCGGACAATCACCGGGCCTACTCTCTCCCTCAACAGCCAGCGGCCTCAGCACAGCCGATCGACTCTCAAGCGGGTTCACGCCCGGGGGGATCGAGAGGCCCAACAGACTGGGAATCCTCTGGCAGCGTCCCCTCCGCCGCGTGGCGTGACGGCGCTCCACCCCAGTACGGCCGCACTTGTTCCAATCGGATATTGGCGCGAGGAACGCCCGAAGCAGTCATCGACCGTCGCGGTCACCCCGCGCCGATCGAAGGAGATCGTTCCTCTTGAGTCAGTTCACGACCCTTGGCCTCTCGTCCGTCGTCCTCCGCGCCCTCGCCGACGAGGGCTATGAAACCCCGACCCCCATCCAGGCCCAGACCATCGCGCCCGCCCTGCAGGGGCGCGACATCCTCGGCTGCGCGCAGACCGGCACCGGCAAGACGGCGGCGTTCGCGCTGCCGATCATCCATCGCCTGCTCGAGCAGAAGGCCGCGACCCCTCCCCAGCGCGGGCCGGTGCTGCCGCGGGCGCTGGTGCTGTCGCCCACGCGCGAACTGGCGACGCAGATCGCCGAGTCCTTCGCCACCTACGGGCGCCACGCCGGGCTCCGCGGCGCCGTGATCTACGGCGGGGTCAGCCAGATGCGACAGGAGAAGGCGCTGGCCCGTGGCGTGGACATCATCGTCGCCACCCCCGGGCGCCTCATCGACCTGATGGAGCAGGGCATCATGGACTTCTCGCGCATCACCACCCTGGTGCTCGACGAGGCCGACCGGATGCTCGACATGGGATTCATCCAGCCGATCCGGCGCATCTCGGCCGCCGTGCCGGCGCCGCGCCAGACCATGCTCTTCTCCGCCACCATGCCCAAGGAGATCCTGGGGCTGGCGAACTCGCTGCTGAAGGATCCCGTGCGGGTCACGGTGACGCCGGTCTCGTCGGCGGTGCCGCTGATCGAGCAGTCGGTGTACATGGTCCCGCGCGTCAGCAAGGCGGTCCTGCTCGAGCACCTGCTGCGCGAGCGCGAGGTCGGGCGGGCGGTCGTCTTCACCCGCACCAAGCACGGCGCTGAGAAGCTGAGCAAGCACCTGAACAAGACCGGCGTCGCCTCCGACGCCATCCACGGGAACAAGTCGCAGAACCAGCGCGAGCGCGCCCTCGACGGGTTCCGGCGCGGCAAGTCGCGCGTGCTGGTCGCCACCGATGTCGCCGCCCGCGGGCTTGATGTCGACGGCATCACCCATGTCTTCAACTTCGACCTGCCCAACGAGCCCGAGGCCTATGTCCACCGCATCGGGCGCACCGGGCGGGCCGGCGCCTCGGGCGTGGCCATCTCCTTCTGCGACCACGAGGAGCGGGACTTCCTCCGCGCCATCGAGCGCCTCACCGGGAAGAAGATCGATACCACCCCCACGCCCAACAACCTCCCCAAGCCCGAGCGCATGGTGGCCACGATCGACTCCCCGGCCCACCCGCACCGCACGCCGCACCGGGGCGCGGGCCAGCGTCCGGGTCACGCCCCGGCGCGCCCCTCGGCGCGCCCCTCGACGCGCCCCCCGGAGCGCCCCCCGG
>DOJA01000251.1 GCA_003511945.1 Phycisphaerales bacterium
GGGGCCTCCCCCCGGGTCCGCCTACGCCTTGAAGATCGCGCCCATCCGCTTCCCGACCAGCACCGACGCGCCAACGAGCGCCACGCCCAGCAGGCCCATGCCCCAGACGCCCATGGCGCTGGCGATCGCGGCGCCGTCGCCCAGGCGTTCGGAGAACGAGTAGATCGCCTTCGTCAACGGGAAGTGTCGCTCCTGCTGCGCCAGCACCATCGAGTCGCTCACCTCGAGCATCGAGAACGAGAACGCCAGCAGCGCCCCGGCGATGAGGTTCGCCGCGATCAGCGGCACGACCACCGTCCGGACCGTCCGCACGCGCGAGGCGCCCAGGTTCACCGCCGCCTCTTCCAGTTCGCCCGAGGTCTGCTCGAGCCCGGCGACCGAAGCGCGAACGATGTAGGGCAGCCGGCGCACCGAGTACGCCAGCACCAGCAGCATGACCGGGTTCGGGTTCGCCCCGACGACATCCGCCAGGCCCGCCAGCGGCCCGCCGGCGCCGAAGGGCCAGCGCAGCGACATCGCCACATACCCGAACGCCAGCACCAGCCCCGGCACCGCCAGGGGCAGCATCGACAGCGCGTCCAGCAGCGCCCGACCGCGAACACGCGTCCGCACGATCAGGTACCCGATCAGCAGACCCAGCCCCGTGTTCAGCGCCACCGCCATGAGCGACAGTTTCAGCGAGTTCGAGATCGCCCCGAACGCCAGCGGGTGGGTCACGGCGCCCGTGAAGTGCTCCAGCGTGAACTCGCGCGGCAGCACCGAGCGGTACCACGAACCCTCCGCCGCCACGCTCGTCAGAACCACGCCCACATGGGGCGCCACCGCCAGCAGGGTCACCAGCCCGAACGCGAGCGTCGCCGCCACGCCCGCGAGCCCGGTGAGCGGACGCTCCGCCGCCGCCCGCGACGCCTTGGCGTACATCGCGTACGCCCGCCCGCCGAACACCAGACGCCCGAGGGCGTACATCGCGATCGCCATCCCCAGCATCACCACGGACAGGGCGTAGGGCCGCGCCGAGGTCTGCATCTCCTTCAGACCGTTGAAGATCTGCACGGGCGTGACCGCGTAGAAGTCCAGCATGAGGGGCGTGCCCAACTCGGTGAACGACCAGATGAACACGATCGTCCCGCCCGCGAACAGCCCCGGGCGGATCAGCGGCAGCGTGATCGTCAGGAACCGGCGCACGCGCCCGGCGCCGACGCTCTCGCCCGCCTCGTCCAGCGCCGGGTCCAGGTTCGCCAGCGCCGCGGCGGCGTTGAGATAGATGATCGGGTACAGGTGCAGCGCCTCGATCGCCACGACCGCCCAGAACTTCGCGCCGCCCAGGAAGTCGAACTCCGTCCCCAGCGCCGCGTTCAGCGCGCCGGACCGTCCGAGCACCGCCCTCAGCCCCACCGCGCCGACGAACGGCGGGAGGATCATCGGCAGCAGGACGGCGGCGTTCCACATCCCCTTGAGCGGGAACGAGCACCGGGCGCTCAGCACCGCCAGCGGCAGCGCCAGCGCCACGCTCAGCGCCGTGGTCGCGCCGGCGATCCGCAGCGCGTTGACCAGCCCCTCGCGCAGCAGCGGGTCGGCAAAGACCGCCCACACATGCGCGAGCGTGAAGCCCGTCCCGGTCACCGGGTCCGCAGCGAACCCGCCCCGCACCATCAGCCAGATGGGATAGAGCAGCGCGAACCCGAAGAAGGCCAGCACCCCCGCCAGCAGAAGCCGCTGCCCAACACCGGGTCCCTTGGTCACGGGCGGAGTGTACCGGGCGCCGCCCGTCGGAAGTACCATCGCCCCGTGGCCCTGGCGGACGACCCATTCCGACGCATCGAAGCCCTGCGCCGCTTCCGGGCCACGGCGCGTCCGGAGGCGGGCGCCGGCGAACTGTTCCTGCGGGCGGGCGACGACCTGGCACGGGCGGAGCGCTCGCTCGGGGCGGCGTCGGAGGCCTGGCAGCGCGTCTGCCCGCCAGCCCTGGTCGCGCGGACATCCATCGTCTCGCTCTTCCGCGGCGTGCTCACCATCGGCGTCGACAGCGCCGCCGTGCGGTACGAGGTCGACCGGATGCTCCGCGCGGGAGGGGAACGCGAACTGACCCGCGCCTGCCGAACGACTGTCCGCAGGGTCAAACTGGTGGCGTGGTCGGGACCGGACGACGGGCAGGAAGGGGAACGGACCCCGCGGTGAGGCGGGGTCCGTCGTGGGGCACGGAGCGCTGCTCACAGAGCGGCCGCTCCTCCCCGATGGGATGGGCAGCCCGCCCGTCTCTCCTGGCCCTCGCGGAGTCATTCTGCGAGGGGCTCTCATCAGCCGCACTGGCCCCCGGTTTCGGGTGGCGTGCGGAACGGGAACCGTCCGGTCTCGGTCCCGTGGCCCCGGACCGATACAGTTCTTCGTGGTCATCCTCTCCCGATCGAACACCGACCTCCCCCCGGAACTCCGCTCGCACATGGAGCGGATCAGGGCCAAGGCCCTGGAGTACGGGCTGTCGTTCCCCGAGGTCGTGTTCGAGGTCCTCGACTTCGCCACCATGAACCAGATCGCCGCCTACGGCGGGTTCGCGGTGCGGTACCCCCACTGGCGCTGGGGGATGGAGTACGAGCGGCTCGCCAAGCGCGACGCCTACGGGCTGGGGCGCATCTACGAGATGGTCATCAACAACGACCCGGTGTACGCCTACCTGCAGGAGAGCAACGCCGTCAGCGACCAGAAGCTGGTGATGGCCCATGTCTACGGCCACGCGGACTTCTTCCACAACAACTTCTGGTTCAGCCGCACCGACCGGAAGATGATGAACACGATGGCCAACCACGCCACCCGCGTGCAGCGCCACGCCGACACGCAGGGGCTGGAGCGCGTCGAGCGGTTCATCGATGTGTGCCTGTCGCTCGAGCACCTGATCGACCCCTACAGCGTGTTCAGCGACCGTTCGGAGGCGCCGGAGCGGACGGGGCCGTTCGAGGCCGCCCGCCTGCCCGCCAAGGACTACATGGACCCCTTCGTGAACCCGCGCCGGGAGATCGACGCCCAGCGCCGGCGTTTCGAGGAGGACCGCGACGCCCGCAAGGGGCGCGTCCCGGCGCGCCCGGCCCGCGATGTGCTGCATTTTCTCATCCACCACGCGCCGCTGGAGGACTGGCAGCAGGACATCCTGACGATCGTGCGCGACGAGTCCTACTACTTCGCCCCCCAGGCCATGACCAAGGTGATGAACGAGGGCTGGGCGTCGTACTGGCACTCGAAGCTGATGACCGAGCACTTCGCCACCGACGCGGACATCATCGACTACGCCGACCAGCACGCGGGCGTCCTGCACATGCCCCCGGGCGGGTTCAACCCCTACAAGATCGGGATCGAACTGTTCAAGGACATCGAGCGCCGCTGGAACACCGGGCGCCACGGGCCGGAGTGGGACCGGCTGGAGCACCTGGGCGAAAAAGAGCGGTTCGACGACCGCTCGATGAAGGGACGGGAGAAGATCTTCGAGGTCCGGCGCATCTACAACGATGTGAACTTCATCGACGAGTTCCTCACCGAGGAGTTCGTCGAGCGCCACCAGATGCACCAGTTCCGGCGCGACCCGCAGACGGGCGAGGTGAAGGTCGTCACCCGCGACTACCGCAAGGTGAAGCAGACGCTGCTGTACCGCATCACGAACATGGGCCAGCCGTTCATCTATGTCACCGACGCCAACTACCGCAACCGGGGCGAGCTGTACCTCTCGCACCAGTGGAACGGCCTGGATGTCGAGCTCGCCAAGGCCGGCCCCACGCTCCAGAACCTCTGCGCCGTGTGGGGGCGCCCGGCGCACCTGCAGTGCCGCGTGGACGACGAGATGGTCCTGCTGACCGCCAAGGACCCGACCAGCGCAGTGGAGAAGCAGAAGATCAGGAGCGACACACCGCCCCCCGCCCACGCGCTGGGGTGAGGGAGTTCCGTCCGCCGCGGCGGACGGGCTGAGCAAGCGTCACGCGAGCGAGGGGGCTGTTCTCATGAGCGCGTTATCATCTCCCTCATGACCGACCCCGCGTCCGCACCACCAGCCGCGCACGACGCCGCGCCGCCGGAGATCGTCGAGCTCGATCAGCCCTGCTACCGCTGCGGGTATTCCCTCCGAGGCCTGAGCGCCGAGGCCCGCTGCCCCGAGTGCGCCAGCCCGATCCACGACTCCCTCCGCGGCGGGCTGCTGCGGTTCTCCTCCGACGAGCACCTCGCCATGCTCCACCGCGGGGTGTTCCTGGTGCTCGCCGGGATCATCGTGCAGATCCTCGCCGGGCTGGGGGGGATCGTGGTGGGTCTGGCCGTCGCGGGCATCGGGATCAGCCCAAGTGGGCTGCAGCTGCTCGCGCAGTTCGGCGGCTTTGCGGGCACCGTCATGGTGCTCTGGGGCTGGTGGCTCTTCTCCACCCGTGACCCGGGCATTACGCTGGCCCGCGATTCGCCCCGCGCCCGCGCCTGGGTCCGCGCCACGGTGCTGGTGCAGGCCGCCTTCGCGATGACGGGGCTCGTCGTGCAACTCCTGCTCGCCAGGGGTGTCCCCACCGGGCTGAGTTTCCTGGCCCTGGCCGCGATCCTCGTTGGGATCATCTCGATCCTGGTGACCGCCGCCGCCTTCTTCGCGCAGATGGTCTACACCCGCTGGGTCGGCGGACGACTCGCCAACGCCAGGGTCGTTCGGCGGGCGCGTCGGTTGATGTGGCTCGGCCCGCTGCTCTACACCGTCGGCACGCTGCTGCTGTTCCTCGGCCCGCTCATCGCGCTGGTCCTCTACTGGAACATGCTCGAGTGGGTGCGCCTGGACCTCAAGCGCATCCGGCGCGAGCGGGGGGCTCGGTGTGGAGGTGGGGGCTGATGCCCCCGGCTCGCGCCGGGGGTTCGTACGGACCACCACGCCAGC
>DOJA01000040.1:0-1025 GCA_003511945.1 Phycisphaerales bacterium
ACACCCGACACCCGACACCCGCTATACTTCCGCCCCCCGTCGCTCGGGCGCTGGTGCCCGGGCCTCATGACCATGACGAGGAATCATCCCTGATGTCGCAGTTCACCCGTTTCGGGCCCACCAAGGGCAGGATTGTCCGGACCAGCGCCAGCGGCGTGCCGTATGTCGACTACAAGGATGTGGATGCGCTGCGTCGCCTGATGAGCGTGAACGGGAAGATCTACAGCCGCAAGAGGGTGGGCGCGAGCGCCCGCGAGCAGCGGATGATCGCGCAGGCGATCAAGCGGGCGCGGTACATGGGGCTGCTGCCCTTCACGAACGCGACGCTGTGATCGGGGGCGAGGCGAACGGAATGTTTTCGGCTCCGGCTGGGGCTTGACCGATGACCTAGTCGATATAGACTCGTAACGGTTGAGAGGGCTGCGGTATCGCGGTCCGCTGGGGTCTGCCCACTCGGCCGTTTTTTATTTTTGACCAATGTGCCTGCTGTACCTGGACGATTCCGGTTCTGCGGGAAACGCTGCGGAGGACTACTTCGTTCTCGGTGGCGTTTCCGTGTTCGAGCGCCAGTGTTACTGGCTCTCGCAAAGGCTCGACGAACTCGCGGCTACGATTGCTCCCGATTCTCCCGGAGCCGTGGAGTTCCACGCATCCGAGGTGTTTTCCGGGCGTTCGGCGCCTTGGAAGGGCCTGAAGGACCGTACGGAGCGTCGGAACATGATTGCGCGCGTGCTCAGCGTGCTCGCACATGCTCCGGGCTCGACATCCGCCTTCGCGTGCACGGTCCATAAGGCGTCGTTCCCGAACGCCGATCCGGTGGAGATCGCGTTCGAAGAGATCTGCAGCAGATTCGACCTGCAGTTATCTCGGTTCCATAGTCAAGGGGACACGCACAGGGGGATTATCATCCTCGATCGGAGCGCTGACGAGACCAGCCTTCGGAGGCTCGCCTCCAGCTTCAGGGCGTCCGGAACGAAGTGGGGCACGCTGCGGAACATCGCCGAGACTCCTCTTTTCCTCGAATC
>DOJA01000040.1:1151-3091 GCA_003511945.1 Phycisphaerales bacterium
CACGCATCAAGATTGATCCAGTTGGCGGATCATGTGGCGTACGCGGTTTTTCGCCGTTATAACGCCGGAGACGCCTCGTATCTCGATCCGGTGCTCCACAGGTTTGATGCGGAGAACGGGCGGATCCACGGCCTCATTCATCGCAGCGATCGGCACCCGGATTGCCTATGTCCCGCGTGCATGAGCAGAAGGCTCGCCAGATGATCACGGACCATCGGGGAACAATCAGAGTCCGCGACTACGCCGCCATCGGCGGGTCGTCCCCCGACGGCACGCTTGAATCGCGTCTGTCGGCGATGGCCGACGCGCTCTGGGATCGTCTCGCGCCGACGGGCGTCTCCTGGATCGGCTTCTACTTCGGCCCGGGGTTCAACCTGGAGGACGGGCGCGTCGTCGGGCCGGACGAGATGCTGCTCGGGCCATGCCGCGACAAGCCGGCGTGCTCGCCCATCGGGCTGCACGGGGCGTGCGGGCAGGCGTGGCGGTCGCGCGAGCCGCTGGTCGTGCGGGATGTGCGCGACCTGGGCCAGAACTATGTCGCCTGCGACCCGCGCGATCAGTCGGAGGTGGTGGTCCCCTTCTTCGACGCGGGGGGGAAGTGCCTGGGCGTGCTCGACGCGGACTCCTGGGAGGTCGGCGCGTTCACGCCGCGGGACGCGGACGAACTCCGGCGGGCCATGGTCCGCGCCGGCGTCTCCTCGCGCTGAGGCGGCGGGGGGGCATACGCTCCCCTCCGCATGAACCCGACGATCCAGACGCTGCTGTCACACCGTTCCGTTCGGCGGTACACCGACGATCCCGTGCCCGAGGAGCACATCCGCTCGGCGGTCGAAGCGGGCCAGATGGCTTCGACCAGCGCCGCGGTGCAGGCGTACTGCCTGATCCGGGTGCGCGACCCGGAGCACCGGCGCCGCCTTGTTGAACTGACGGGCGGGCAGGAGAAGGTGGCCCGCGCGGGAGCGTTCTTCGTCGTCTGCGGCGATGTCCGGCGCCACCGGGTGATCGCCCAGCGGGCCGGGAAGCCCTACCGCGCGCGCCTGGAGGCGTTCCTCGTGGCGGCGATCGACGCGGCGCTCTTCGCCCAGAACATGTGCGTGGCGCTGGAGTCCATGGGACTGGGGATCTGCTACATCGGCGGGCTCCGCAACCGGCTGCGCGATGTGGATGAACTCCTGCGCCTGCCCGGGGGTGTGTACCCGCTCTTCGGGCTGTGCGTCGGCGTGCCCGACGAGCGCCCGGCCCCGCGCCCCCGCCTGCCGGTCGACGCGGTGCTGTTCGAGGGCGGGTACCCGCCCGACGAGGTGTGGCTCGACGCGCTGTCGTCGTACGACGAGGAGTACGAGGCCTACCTCCGCGCCCGGGGCGCGGCGCCCAAGCCATGGACTCGCGGGATCGCGGAGTCGTTCACCGAGCCCGCCCGCGGAGACCTTGCGGCGTACTACGAATCCAAGGGCGCCGACCTGACCTGAGCGGGCGTCGGAGCGAACCCGTGCCCCACGATGTAGATCTCGCGCGAGACATCGCGGCTCGCGGGGGGCTTGTAGGCCTTCACCGTGGCGAAGAGCGCACGGGTGTCGCGCAATAATCGCGGCTGCTCGCCCCCCTCCAGCACCTTCATCGTGAAGTTCCCCCCCGGGGCGAGCAGATCGGGGAGCACCTCGAGCACGCGGGCGCACAGGCGGGCGGAGAGCAGGTCGTCGCCGTGGCCGATCGTGTTGGGCGCCATGTCGGACAGGACGACATCGAAGAGCCGCCCCGACGGGCCACGCAGGGCGAGGGGGTCCGCTTCGTAGATATCGGCGACCAGGTGATGCACATGGTCGGGGAACGAGTGCAGGACGGGCTGAAGGTCCACCCCCACGACCACGCCGCGCGGGCCGACGATCTCCGCGGCGACCTGGAGCCAGGCGCCGGGGGCGCAGCCCAGGTCGAGCACCCGC
>DOJA01000040.1:3163-4163 GCA_003511945.1 Phycisphaerales bacterium
CGCAGCCCAGGTCGAGCACCCGCTGGCCCGTCCGGATGAGTCGCTTGGCCTCCTGGATCTGGAGCAGTTTGTACGCGGAACGGGCGAGGTACCCCTCGGCCTTGGCGCGCTTGAAGTACTCGTCGTGAAGGACTCGGCGGGCCAAGTGAACCGCTCCGGGCCGGGCAGGGACTGAAATGGTAGGGTGACCGCTCCCAAACACGAGTCTGACGGGGTGGGGCGGACGAAGGCAAGTCGTCCGGGGTCGAAACGCGGCGAGTGTTGGAGCGTAGAAGTTCAATCGGGCCCAGGCCCGGGCCGAGTTCGAGGCCCGGGGGTCGGGCCGAGGGTGCGGGTCGGGGAGTATGGGCACGCGCGGGTCGGCGTGCGGGGAGGCGACGGTGGGCAAGTTCTGGCGCGTGCTGAAGTGGGTGGTGGGCATCGGGGTGGTCGTGCTCATCGTGTGCGGCGGGGCTGGTTTGTTCCTGTTCCCGACGATCACCAAGCTGCAGAAGGAGGCCGCCGAGCGCTCGCGCGGGGCGGCGGTGGTGATCGAGAAGGCCTCGGTGGGCGAGATCGTCCGGGTGGTGAGCGCCCCGGGCACTCTGGCGGCCAAGAGCATCGCCAATATTTCGGCGCGGGTCTCGGCGAAGATCGAAGAGATCCCCTTCGGCGACGGCGCGCGGGTGAACCAGGGCGACATGCTGATCCGTCTGGACGCGAAGGAACTGGAGGCGTCGCTGGCGGCCAGCCGCGCGAGGTACCTGGCGGACGAGGCGGCGCTGAAGTCGGCCCAGGCGAACCTGGCGGCGGACCGCGCCCGGGTGCTGGGCTCGCGGGCGCAGTACGAGAACGCGGTGCTGGAGTTCGAGCGCCAGCAGCAGCTGTTCGACAGCGGGGATGTGAGCAAGTCGTCGCTGGACAGCGCCAAGACGGAGATGGACCGGCTGAAGGCGTCGTACGACGGCGCGCAGGCGGGCGTGGACTCGCTGCTGGCCAGCGTCGAGGCGGCGAGGGCCCG
>DOJA01000040.1:4288-4647 GCA_003511945.1 Phycisphaerales bacterium
CGGCGCCCTTCGACGGGGTGATCACGCGCAAGGTGGCCAATGTCGGCGAGGTCGCGCTGGGGACCATCTCCAACCAGGGGGCGACGCTGCTGGTCGTCGAGGACCAGTCGGAGATGCTGGTCAAGGCGCGCCTGGCCGAGATGGACGCCCCGCGCGTCAAGCCGGGCCAGAAGTGCAAGGTGTATGTCAACGGCTACCCCGACCGCGTGTTCAAGGGCGAGCTGCGCCGGGTCGGGCTCACGGTGCTGCGTCACACGGACCAGACCCTCTACTTCGAGGGCGAGATCCTGCTCGACACCGAGGGCGAGGCGCTCTCCTCGGGCACGACCGCGAATGTCGAGATCGAGATCGAGACCATC
>DOJA01000223.1:0-4041 GCA_003511945.1 Phycisphaerales bacterium
GGTTGGGGGGCTTCGGATGCTGGCAGTCCGGGCAAAGTGGATGGCTCGGAGCGTCCGCCGAAGAGGGTCCGCAGGGCCACCGGCAGCCACCGGGCCAGGGCGGGAGTCGGAGGTCCGACGGGCGCGCGAAGGAGTCGCCCTGTGCGCGTGACGACCACTGGTCGGGTCATGGCGAGCAGGCCCTCCTCCCCGCGGCTGACGCCCCACCCGCTCAGTCCGCGCCCGCCGATCGACACCCCGGGGTGTCCGACGGGAACGACGCAGTCGTTGATCGTGACCGTCGACGACCCGAGGGCCATCGCCAGTTCGTGCGCGCGCCCGGGGGAGCGGGTGAAGACGCTGGTGGACAGGTGGGGGCCGCAGCGCCGGTGGACCACGAGCGCGTGCGCCGCCGAATCGACCTGGACGACCGCGATCGCCGGGCCGAAGTGGTCCCCCTCGACGAGGGCGCACGATTCGGGGCAGTCAAGGACGGCGGTGGGCGTGATGGTTCGCCCGGACCGGCTGGACTGGTCGGGAACAACCCGCCCCCCGGCACGGACGGCGCCATCGACGAGCGCTCGCACCCGCTCGGCTTCCGCCTCGCAGATGACCTGAACTGGGGCCTGTGCTCGCGCCAGGGCCTCGATCGCGGCGCAGAAGGGGCCGTAGGCGGCGCGCTCGACAAGGGCGCGCCGGGGAGCCATGCAGGTCTGGCCAGCGTTGGACGCGACGGCGTGCCAGATCGAACGGGCCGCGAGGTAGGGGTCGGCGTCGGCAAGGACCAGCGCCGAGTCCCGTCCCGAGAGTTCGAGGGTTGTCGGAGTCAGCGTCTGTGCGCAGCGCCGGGCGATCGCGTTCCCGACCGGGGCAGACCCCGTGAAGACCACATGGTCGAACCGGCGCGTCGCCAGCAGGCGCTCTCCTGCCTCGCGGGCCGCGTCGGTGACCTCCAGCACGCCCGCGGGGAGCCCCGCCTCCTGCGCCAAGCGGCACAGGGCGCCCTGGGTCCGCGGGGCGCGCTCCGACGGCTTCACCACGACCCGGTTGCCCGCAATCAGCGCGTGGGCGAGCTGGATGCCCAGCAACTGGGCCGGGTAGTTCCAGGTGGCGATGATGGCGACATCGCCCAGCGGCTGGCGGTGCAGGACGCCCCGCGTGCCGAGCGTCAGCGCGGCGCTGCGCAGGGCGCGGGACGCGAGCAAGCGGGGGGCGCGCCGCTCCAGCCAGCGGCAGGCCACGAGCAGCGGGAGCAGGTCCGCGGTGATCGCCTCCCACTCGGGCTTGCCGACCTCGTCGCAGATCAGCCGGGCGAGAGGGCGCAGATCCCGCGCCAGCGTCCTGCGGAACCGCTTGAGCCAGCGCCGTCGCTCGGGCAGGCGATCCCACGGGGCGTCGAGCGCCGGAGGGGCGTTCATGCGATGAAGTATAGGTGGCGCCCCGGACGAATCCGCGGGCGCGCAGGCCGCGAACGCAGGCGAGCGTCGTCGCTGCGGGCGGGGTTCGGCCCCCGACGGACGGCGGAGAAGCCGAGGGCTTGAGCGAGTGGGCACGCGGCCGCCATCCAATGCACAGAGCGTCGGAGTGGTGGGCGCCGGGCCCGGCGGGCTGGCGGTGGCGTGCCTGCTGGCGGCAGGCGGTGCGCGGGTCACGGTCTACGAAGCCCAGCCGACAATCGGCGGGCGCACCGGGCGGGTGACCCTGCCCGCGCGGGGCGGAGCGTTCCGCTTCGATCGCGGACCGACCTTCTTCATGATGCCCTATGTGCTCGAGGAAATCTTCGCCTCCTGCGGACGCCGACTGACCGACTACGCCCGCTGCACGCGGCTGGACCCCATGTACCGCCTGCTGCTGGGGAGGCCCGGCGAGCGCCCGCTCTCGCTCGACGCGACGCAGGACATCGCGGAGATGTCGCGCCGGATCGGGGCGATCGACCCCGAGGACGGGCGCGCGCTCCCCCGCTTCATGGACGACAACCGGCGCAAGCTGCGGCTCATGACGCCCGTGCTCCGCAGCCCCATCCGATCGGTCCTGGACCTGCTGAACGCCGAGTCGCTGAAGGCGGCGACCGTCATCAACCCTCACCAGTCGCTCTACGACCACCTTCGGAGGTACTTCCGCAGCCCGCTGGTCCGGTTGGCGCTCTCCTTCCAGAGCAAGTACCTGGGCATGAGCCCCTTCGAGTGCCCCAGTCTGTTCTCCATCCTTCCCTTCATCGAGTACGAGTACGGCGTGTGGCACCCCGCGGGCGGCTGCCACGCGCTCATGGCGGCCCTGGCGGAAGTCGCGGGCGAACTGGGGGTCGAGATTGTGGCCTCGACCCCGGTCGAGCGGCTCGTGTTCCAGGGGAGGCGGGCGGTCGGGGTGGAGACCAGCGGGGCGCGCGCGGGGCGGTTTGAACACGGGCAGGTGGTGATCAACGCCGATGCGCCCTGGGCGATGAAGCACCTGATCCCCCAGTCCCTGCGCGCCGGGGAGACCGACGCGCGGATCGACGCCAGGCGCTACTCCTGCAGCACCGCCATGCTCTACCTGGGGCTGGACGGCTCCGTGGACCTGCCCCACCACACGATCTACACCTCCGCCGACTATCGCGGGAACATCGACGACATTTCGCGGCGCGGGCGCCTGAGCGCGGACCCGTCGATGTATGTCTGCAACCCGGGCGTCACCGATCCATCCATGGCTCCCGAGGGCCGGACAGCGCTCTATGTGCTCCTTCCCACCCCCAACTGCAAGGCGGGGATCGACTGGGCCCGGGAGCGCGCGGTCGTCCGGGCGCGGGCGTTCGCGCAGTTGGAGCGGGTGTTCGGGGTGGAGGACCTCGAACGGCGCGTGCTGGCGGAGGGGATGGTCACGCCCGACGATTGGCGGGCTTCGCGGATCAACCACGGCGCCGTCTTCAGTCTGGCGCACACCCTGGGCCAGATGCTCCACAAGCGGCCCCGTCACCGGCTCCCGGGAGTGGACGGCGTGTGGCTGGTGGGCGGGGGCACGCACCCGGGCTCCGGGCTGCCGGTGATCTTCCTGTCAGCGCAGATCACGGCGCGGCTGCTCTGCGCCGAGGCGGGGCTGCGCGACGCGGGCGCCGGGCGGAAGGACATGAGCCGTTCGTGGCCGGTCGGGCCTGGCGGCCGCTCTCAACCCGCGCCCGTCGGCGCGCTCGTGGCCACCTGAAGCGAGGAGCGCCGGTGCAGGGGACGGTCCAGTTCATCGTCGGGGGATCCGGGGCCATCGGCTCGGCGCTGGCGCGCCGGCTCGCGGAGCGCGGCGCGACGCTGGTGATCGCCGGGCGCGACCGCGGGCGGCTGGAAGAGGCCGCCGGGCCATCGGGCGCCGAGGTCCGGGTGCTCGACGCCACCGACTTCGACGCCATGGACCACGCGGTGCGCGAGGTGAGCGAACGACACGGACGCCTGGACGGCGCGACGAACCTGGCCGGGTCGATCCTGCTGAAGCCCGCATCCTCAACCTCGTTCGAGGAGTACGCCCGCACCGTCGCCCAGAACCTGACGAGCGCGTTCGCGCTCGTGCGCAGCGCCACCCGGGCGATGAGCGCGCCGGATCAGACCGGGGGCGGGAGCGTGGTCCTGCTTGCTTCCGCGGCGGCGCGGACAGGGCTGGCGAATCATGATGCGATCGCGGCGGCGAAAGCGGGAGTGATCGGTTTGACGCTGGCCGCCGCCGCCACCGGGGCGCCCAGGGGCGTCCGGGTGAACTGCGTCGCCCCCGGGCTGGTGCGGACCCCGATGGCCGCCCGATTGACCGCGAACGAGGCGAGTCTGAAGGCGTCGTCAGCCATGCACCCGCTGGGACGCATCGGCGAGCCGGACGAGGTCGCCCGCGCCATCGAATGGCTGCTCGACCCGGCGAGCGTGTGGGTCACCGGGCAGGTGATCGGCGTGGACGGCGGGCTGGGGACGCTCCGCCCGAGGTAGAGCTGGTTCTGCTCAGGCGGATCGGGACGGGCGACCTGCCGGGGCGCATTCGCGAGTCAAGGCCCGGGTGTGCGCGGCGTTGGGTCACCTGGACTCTTCTCCCAAGGCGGGCGATTCACTCGCC
>DOJA01000223.1:4144-9992 GCA_003511945.1 Phycisphaerales bacterium
GCGATTCACTCGCCCGCCGATCTCCCCCTTCCCAACTCGTCCGCCGCGGCGGACGAAGTGCTCTAGGATCAGCGCGTGGCCCGCGAGTCAGACTCACTGACGATGGAGGAGGCGATCGACCGGCTCCGAACCGAATCGGGATCGACGGTCCGCGCGCTGAGCGAGGCGTCGCCGATCCTGCTCGTGTTCCTCCGTCACTCGGGCTGCCCGTTTTGCAAGGAGGCCGTCGCGGATGTGGCGCGGGCGCGGGGCGCGCTGGAGCGGGCGGGCGTGCGCCCCGTGTTCGTCATGCAGGGCGACGCCCGCGATGCGTCCCGATTGCTCGAGCAAGGCGGGCTGGGGGACGCGGAGCGGGTGCTGGACCCGGGGCGGACGCTCTATCGCGCGATGGGGCTCCGGCGGGGCAATCCGTGGCAGATGGTCGGCCCGTTCGTCTGGTGGCGGACTCTCCAGGCGTTGTGGGCGGGGCGCATGATCGGGCGCGTCGCCGGAGACCCCTTCCAGATGCCCGGGGTGTTCCTGCTGCACCGGGGGCGCGTGATCGCGTCGCACCGGTTCCGGTCCCAGGCGGACCGTCCGGACTACGCCGGGATCGCGTCCTGCCCGGTCGATGGCGTGGGGTGAGCATCCGATCCCTCGGGGCGAGCGAAGGCACCCCGCGAAAGGGGGCAGCTGTGATGATCTTTGCGATGATCGGTACGATGGCCGCCACGATGGCCTGGTTCGACGGCCGCGCTGCTCTCCGCGTGGGCGGGGAGCCCCCCCCGGCTGGACAGGTCGAGCGAACGCCGGAGGGGTACCGGTGCGGGGCGTGTCGGATCACGACGCCCCTCCCCGAGGGGTACCCCGGCCCGACCGCGCCGGGTGCGATCGAGATCAAACGCTACCCGTCGGTGCGCCGGGCGGAGGTGACGCGCTCGGGCAGCGTGGACTGGGGCATGAACGGCGCCTTCTGGCCCCTGTTCCGCCACATCCAGAGGCGCGACATCGAGATGACCTCCCCGGTCGAGATGGACTACCCGGGGATGCTCGACGACCGCGACGCAAGGCCCAGCGGGTGGACGATGTCGTTCCTCTACCGCACCGCGGACCTGGGCCCGACGGGCTCGGACGGGAAGTCGGTCGTCGTCGTGGACACCGAGCCCCTCACGGTGGTGGCGGCCGGCTTCCGCGGGTCGTACTCCATGAGCGTTGTCCGCACGAACATGGAGATGCTGGAGCAATGGCTCGCCGACCAGAGCGAGTGGGAACGCGCCGGCGAGGCGCGGGCGCTGCACTACAACGGGCCCGAGCAGCGGGCCCGCGACCGCTGGGGCGAGGTGCAGATCCCCGTGCGCCGGCGGAGCGCCGAGTGAGGACGCTCGTCTGGTTCCGGCGGGACCTGCGCACCGACGACAACACCGCCCTCTCCCACGCGTGCGCCGCGTCGGACGACGGGCTCGTGGCGGTGTTTGTGGCCTCGCCCGGCGAGTGGAGCGCCCACGACGACGCGCCGGTGAAGGTCGACTTCTGGCTGCGGAACCTGCGGGTGCTGGGCGAGGCGCTGGCGCGGCTGAACATCCCGCTGAAGATCGTGACCGCGCCCACGCCGCGGGGCGTGGCCCCGGCGCTGCTGGGCGTCGCCCGGGAGTGCGGGTGCGGGGCGCTCTTCTTCAATCATGAATACGAAGTGAACGAGGCGGCCCGCGACGACGCGGTGCGACGGCACTTTGAGAAGCACGGGCTGATCGTCCGGGGGTATCACGACCGCGCCGTGCTCGCGCCCGACGCGCTGCGCACCGGGGCCGGCGGGTGCTACACGGTCTTCTCGCCCTACAGGCGCTCGTGGGTGAAGGCGGTGCTGGAGCGCGGCGTGGAAGTGCGCCCCGCGCCGGGACGCCAGAGGAAGCTCGATGTGCGGCCCGACCCGGTCCCCGAGCGCGTCGAGGGCTTCGAGAGCCCCGTCGATCCGGCCCTCTGGCCCGCGGGCGAGGGGGCGGCCCGCGCGCGCCTCGAACTGTTCTGCCGCCAGAGGATCCAGGGGTACAAGGCGGACCGGGACACGCCGGCGCTCGACGCGACGAGCCGCCTGTCGCCCTACCTGGCGGCGGGGGTGATCTCGCCCCGGCGCTGCCTGGAGGCCGCCCGTGCGTGCAACGGCGGGCGCCTCGACGACGGCGCGGGCTCGAACCCCGGCGCGGTCCAGTGGATCAGCGAACTGGTGTGGCGCGAGTTCTACCAGCAGGTGCTCGTCGGCTTCCCGCGCGTCTGCATGCACCGCGCCTTCCGCCCGGCGACGGACCGGATCCGCTGGGCGGAGGACGAAGACGGCTTCGGGCGCTGGTGCGAGGGGCGGACGGGTGTGCCGATCGTCGACGCCGCCATGCGCCAGCTCCGCGCCACGGGATGGATGCACAACCGGCTGCGCATGGTCGCGGCGTCGTATCTCACCAAGGACCTCTTCATCGACTGGCGGCGCGGCGAGCGGTTCTTCATGCAGCACCTCGTCGATGGCGACCTGGGTTCGAACAACGGCGGGTGGCAATGGTCGGCGTCGACAGGCACCGACGCGGCGCCCTACTTCCGGATCTTCAACCCGGTGAGCCAGTCGCGCCGCTGCGACCCGGAGGGGCTGTTCATCCGCCGGTGGGTGCCCGAACTGAGCGCGGTCGAGGGCGACGCGATCCACGACCCGTCGGAACTTCCGGGCCTGCTCCGCGCGACGCTCGAGTACCCCGCTCCGATCGTGGACCATGGCGCCGCCCGCGAGCGGGTGCTGGCAGCGTTCAAGGCGCTGGACGATCGCGCGGCAGCGCGCTGAACAGTTCCCACGCCTCCCACGCCGGGGCGGTCCACGGCGCGAGTTCCATCGCGCGGAGCAGCGCCGCGCGGTCGGGCGGGGTGACCGCCCGGGCCGCCTCGAGCGCCGACTGGGCCGCCGCGATCGACTCGGCGCGGCGGCTCTGCGCGGGCTCGTCGATCCAGCGCAGGGCTTCGTCGAACCGCGCGGGCGTCGGCATCGTGTGGCCCATGTCCGGGTGATCGAACAGGCGGACCGGGAGCCCCTCCCGCGCGAGCCCGGCGGCCATCTTCACCACGCTGTCGTAGTTGAAATCGGGCGGGCCTGTGACGGCGGCCACCCGGCGCTCCTTGAGCAGGCGCATCGTTGCCCCAGTGGGCTTGGAAAAGAGCGCCGGGTAGGCCTGGCCCGGACCCGCGGGCTCGGCGCGGAAGGACGCCATCGCCACGATCGGCATCGCCCCGTCGAAGACCTCCGGCCAGCCGGCCCACACCAGCAGCGCGATCTTCGCGCCGCCCGACATGCCGACGGCGTACACGCGGTCGAGGTCGATCGGCCATCTCGACATCGCCGTTGTGGCCGCGTCGAGCGCGAGCTGGACGCGGTCCGGCACCGGACGCTCGTTGCCCGCGTCGAGCGCTCCGATGGCGATCAGGTTGTGCGCATCCAGCGCGCGGTGCATCTCATCGGGCACGCTCCAGGGATCGGCGGGCGAGCACCAGACGATCAGCCCGGGCGGACTCCTGGGGTCGAAGTCGCGCGGCAGCCGGAACGCGAAGCGAGCCCCGGCGGGCGCGATGTGGGCGCTGTCCACGGTCGGCGCGGAGCGGAACAGCCGGGCGCGGAGCACTCTCGAGTCGACCGTCCACAGCCGCCCGGCAGCGCCGCTGAGCGGGAGCACTCGTTCGCGCGGGGTGTCCTCATCCTGGAACGAGCCCGTGTACAGCGCGCCCAGCCCGAGCGCCCGGCGGAACTGGTCCGCGTGGACGAGCGCGGCGCTGCCTTGCGCGGGGCGCAGCTCGATGCGCTCCTCGCCAGAGGGACGGGCCTCCAGCGTGGACACCGCTCCCCGCCCGTGGAGGTGGACCTCGAACAGACTCCCTCCCTCCGCCGACGCGGGTGGCGCTCCGCGCGTGAGGGGGGCGTGGCGCGTGGGGGGGGCGAGGCGCGTGGGGGTCGCGCCGGAGCCGAGCGCCTCGCGCAGGGGCTCGTCCACGAGGACCGCGAGCACGCCAGCGAGGCGCCGGGGCATCTCGGGGAGATCGCCCAGCGCGGGGTCGGGCGCGACGCCGGGGATCGTGACCGTGATCCGTGCCGGACGGCCGCCGTCCACGGCGAAGGGGTTCGCAGCGGCCCCGTAGTGGGGCGGGGCGAGCCACACCCCGGCGCACAAGGCGGTGATTCGAGGGATCAGCCGGGCTCGGGCGATGGGTATCATGGGCGGTTCTCCGATCCGCCGATTCTCGCCCGGGGGTTGCCCCGCGGTTGAGATTTCGGGTCGGTCCAGGGTGTAGCTCAGCTTGGTAGAGCGCGGCGTTTGGGTCGCCGAAGTCGGAGGTTCGAATCCTCTCACCCTGATTGCAGCGCCGACGACGCGCGAGCGCGGTCCCGCGGGCGGGGCGCGCCGCCCACTATGATGGCCCGGTGAATCCACCGAGCCCTCAGTCCATGAATGTCATCCTCATCGGCGGCGGGGGGCGCGAGCACGCCCTCGCGTGGGCCATCGCGCGATCGCCCCGCCTGGGCTCGCTGTGGACGACCCACCCCCAGAACCCCGGGCTCGCGGCGCTGGCCCGGGCGGTGGATGTGCCGGTCTCGATCAAGGAGATCTACCGGCTCCAGCAGTTCATCAAGCGCGAGCGGATCAACTTCGTGGTGATCGGCCCGGAGGAGCCGCTGTGCGAGGGCTACGCTGACGCGCTGACCAGCGACTCGGTCGCGGTGTTCGGCCCGACGCGCGACGCGGCCCGGCTGGAGGGCGACAAGGCGTGGGCCAAGGAGTTCATGCGCTCGGCGCTCATCCCGACCGCCGAGGCGCGCGTCTTCCGCGACGCCCGGGCGGCGGTGGAGTACCTCAACACCCGCGACACGCCCCAGGTGGTCAAGGCGTCGGGGCTGGCCAGGGGCAAGGGCGTCTTCGTGGCGGCGAATCTTGAAGAGGCGCTGGAGGCCGTCGACCGCGTGATGGTTCGGCGCGAGTTCGGGGCCGCGGGGGATCGGGTCGTCATCGAGGAGCGCATCAAGGGGCCGGAGGTCTCGGTCTTTGCGCTCGTGGACGGGCGGAACATCGCGGTGCTCGACGCCTGCCAGGACCACAAGCGCCTGGGCGAGGGCGACACCGGCCCCAACACCGGCGGCATGGGCGCCTACTGCCCCACGCCCGTCATCGACGCGGAGATCATGGACGAGGTGCACCGCAAGGTGCTCGTGCCGACCGTCGACGCGCTCCGCCGCGACGGGATCGAGTACCGCGGGCTGCTCTACGCCGGGCTCATGCTCACGCCCGCGGGGCCGAAGGTGCTCGAGTTCAATGTCCGCTTCGGCGACCCCGAGTGCCAGTGCCTGCTCCCGCGATTCCGGGGCGACCTGCTCGACACGCTCTTCGCCACCGCGACCGGCCGGCTCGACGAAGCGGACTTTGACTGGGATCCCCGGCCCTCCTGCTGCATCGTGCTCGCGTCGCCGGGGTATCCCGACGAGCCGCGGACCGGCGCGGTCATCGAGGGGCTCGACGAGGCGGCGGCGATGGAGGGCGTTTCCATCTTCCACGCGGGAACGAGGAGCGACGCTTCTGGGCGTGTCGTGACCGCCGGCGGGCGTGTGCTGAGCGTCGTCGGGATTGGCGACTCGCTCCGTGACGCTCGGGCGCGGGCGCTGGCGGCGTGCGACGCGATCCACTTCGAGGGCAAGCAGTACCGGCGCGACATCGGCTGGCAGGCGCTGGGGGAGCAACAGGCGGTCCCGGCGCGGTAACCCCTCCTCCCTCTCGGTGGCACGGGCGGCCCGCGCGTGCGGGAGCGGGGGATCGGGAGAGGGTCGTGTAGGGAAAGGGTGTAGATCTCGGTGGGC
>DOJA01000350.1:0-192 GCA_003511945.1 Phycisphaerales bacterium
GGGCGGGGGGCGGGGGTCTGGGCCCTGGGGACTGGGCCGGTCAGGACAGGCCGAACACGCGCTGGCGCGCCTGCGTCAGAGCGGCCACGGGGGGTCCGTCGCGGGCGGCTTCGTCGAAGGCGGCTTCGCTGATCAGCAGCGCCACCGGCTCGACCCCCGCGCGCAGCGCCAGGGCTTCCACGCCGGCTCCCC
>DOJA01000350.1:313-8124 GCA_003511945.1 Phycisphaerales bacterium
CGCCTCCCCAGGCCCAGCCGCCAGGCCAGCGCGCGGAACGCTCTCCGCTCCGGCGTGTGCAGGCGCCGGTCGCGCCACGCGAGGTAGGACACCACGCCCCCGACCAACAGGGCGAACGCAACCGCCAGGGCCGCCCACACCCAGGGCGAGAGCCCGGCGCTCTCCGTTCCCGTCCCGTTGGCGGGCCAGACCGGCGCGATGGAAGCGCCGATCGTGGCGCCCGAGCCGGACCATCCCCTTCGCATCGACGCCAGCAGCGCCCGCGCGCAGCGCCGCGCGCGAGTCTGCACGCGCGGGTCGTCGTCGTGGCGGGTCAGGTCCGCGACCCGGTTGACCACCTCCAGCGTTCGCGTGCGCTCCGCAGCCCAGAGGGCGCTCACCCGGTGATCGGGGCGCGGATCGCCCAGCATCTCCGCCAGGAGCCCGACCGCGTGCTCGCGCGGGCCGCCGATCAGCAGGTGGCGCACCGCGCTCGCGCGGACGCGGGGCGTGTCGTCGCGCGCCCAGCCGCCCACCGACGCCTCGTCCGCCCCCAGGCGCAGGAACGCCTCCACCGCGTTGGCCCGGACGCGGGCGATCGCCGACCCCGCCGCCTGGACGACCGCTCGTCGCGCCCGCTCGCTCGAGCCCAGGCGCCCCAGCAGCAGCGCCGCCTTGGACGCCACCCGCTCGTCGTCGCCCGTCACCCCCGCGATCAGTTCCTCCTCCAGCCGGTCCACCGCCCCGACGCGCCGGGCGACCTCCAGCAGCCGCACGCGACGCGCCGCGTCCGCCGAGGCGTACTCCCGACGGAGCGCAATGAGGAACTCCAGCGGCGCCCGCGCCATCGCCGAACGGGCGGCGGCGGCGCCGGCGAAGCGGTCGCTCAGCGTCCTGTCGTCCAGCGGATCCCACGCGGCCAGCGCCTCGACGGCGCGCCGGCGGACCCGCGCGTGCGGGGAGCGCGCCAGCCGGCGCATCGCACCGGCGGCCGCCTCGCGACGCGAGGGTGAACCCGCGTCCGCCAGGGTGGTGATCGCCGCCAGGGCCACCGGCTCGTCCGCGTCGAACGCGAAGTCCGCGAGCAGCGCGTCGCCCTCCGGGTCCGCGGGCAGCGCCGAGAGCGCCGTGGCCGCGTCGAAGCGAACCAGCGGGGAGGGGTCGCTCAGCGCCGAAGCGAGGGCGTCCAGCCGCTCCCGCCCGTCCAGCGGGAGAAGGCCCGCCCAGCGCACCTGGCCGCGCCGAGCGCTGAGTGGCACACCCGTCAGCCCCGCTTCGTGCGCCAGCACGCGCCCGGCCCCCTCGCCCATGGCCCGCAGCGCCGACGCGCGCCCGCGCGCCAGCAGCAGGTGGGCCTGCTCCAGCGCGAGCGCCTGCTCATCGACCGACGACGGGCTCAGCAGGATCTCCCGCGCAACGCCCCGCAGCGCGGGCAGCGCCAGCCACGAAGTGGCCCGACGACGCGCCAGCGCGGAGGGGAGCGACCGCGCCGCCGCCCGCAGCGCCAGGTGCCCGGGCTGTTCGGCGTCGCCGAGCCAGCGCCCCACCGCGGGGCCGTGAGCGTGCGCGGTGCGCGCGATGGCGTCCATCACCGCGTGCAGGCGCTGCTCGTCGAACCGCTCCGCGGCCCGGGCCAGGGCCGCGTCCACCGCGGGCGGCACCGGGATGCTCAACCCGTTCCCGATCCCCGCGGAGGATCCACCGCCCAGCGTCAGGCACGCGATCGCCAGGTTCGCCGCGGCAGCCCGATCGGCGGCGTCATCGGAGGCGTGCAGCCGGTCCAGCACCCCGGGCGCGCGCTCGCCCAGGGCGGCCACCAGCGCGCCCCGCGCCGGCTCAGACAGCACCCCCCACCAGCGCGCCAGCGAGACGATCAGCCCCTCCGACCCCCGCCTCCCGGATGCGCCCCCGCCCTCGCCCAGGGCCAGCACCTCCGCCACCAGGGCGTCCCGCTCGCCCGCGCCGCACACCGGGATCGTCGCCAGCAGCGCGGCCTCCCGCTGCGCGCGGGGCAGGCGTCGGAGCAGGTCCAGGCGTCGGTTCAGCGGCGGCACAACGGTTCAGATCGGCCCGATAACCGCCCACGGTGCAGGCCATGGGGCCTGCCGGGCGGTCATGGCCCCCCGGTGGGGGTGGGCCGGGGGGAGATTCACCTCCGAACGGAAGCCAGAAAACTCTTGCCCGAGGGGAAAGCAGCCCTACACTCTGGGCTCGACTTCGCGCGGCCCGACCCCCGCCGGTGGGCGCGCCAAGCCATGGGGGAGGCACGACGCGCCCCCTTCCTCGTTGAATCAGGACGACACCCGACGATGAACCCCTCCTCCAAGTCATCCTGCCTGCAGTCCTACCGCCTGCTGATGTACAACCGCGCGCTGCACCCGGAGCTGTTCAAGGTCGTGGGCCGCCGGACCGTGAACCATCAGGGGTACGAGTTCGAGTCCTGGATCATGCCCGGCGGGCACCTCATGCGGTTCCAGCACGACAAGGGCTGCGCCACCGAGGTCATCACCGCTCAGGAGGACGGCATCCCCGACCGGGGCATCCTCGCCGCCCTGCCCTGCGCGGGCGAGCGGGAGCACGAGCAGCCCTTCGGCGAGAAGATCAAGTCGTTCGTCACCGTCCAGACCGAGACCCTGCCCGACACGCTCTACAGCGCCACCTACCTCGAACTCACCGCCTTCGGCAAAGAGTCCGGCGCGCTCCTGCACCTGTGGCGCGACGAGGACGGCGGCAAGTGCGCCAGCATCCTCGACATCCAGCGCTACCGGCGCGAGGTCCACGCCCAGGCCTACCACCTCATCGCCACCGGGGGGATCGTCCTCCGCAGCCAGAGCATCTTCGAGCACACCGCCTGACCGCCCCGGCGCACGACGCCAATCCGCACAAGGACTGACGCGGCGGCCCCGGGAAACCGGGGCCGTTTTCGTTTGAGGTACGATTCGATTGATCTCTCATCTCCCGGAAGAAGCCAAAGGCGGTTCACCACGGAGGCGCGGAGGACGCGGAGAGCAGAACCAGCAGTTCTTTCCTCCTCCGCGCTCTCCGCGCCTCCGCGGTGAAGTCCCTGTCTGAGCGCGGGATCAGCACCAGTCTCCCACCCCAGGTCCACCCATGAGCCAGACCACCACGGGCCACGACGAGCAGCAGCGACAGGCCCCCTCTTACAAGGACACGCTCAACCTGCCCCGAACCGCCTTCCCCATGAAGGCGAACCTGGTGCAGAACGAGCCCGCCACCCGCCAGCGCTGGGAGAAGGCGGGGCTCTACCGCGCCCTGCGCGACGCCCGCGCCGGCGCGCCCCGCTTCGTCTTCCACGACGGCCCCCCCTACGCCAACGCGAACATCCACCTCGGGCACCTGCTCAACAAGTGCATGAAGGACTTCGTCGTCCGCATCAAGCTCATGGAAGGCATGGACTGCCCCTATGTCCCCGGCTGGGACTGCCACGGGCTGCCCATCGAGCACCGGGTGATGCAGGACCTCGCCGCGGCGGGGAAACTGGACAAGATCGCGGCCCTCCCCGACGACCAGCGCCGCATGGCGGTCCGCCGCGAGTGCGCGAAGCACGCCGAGAAGTTCGTCAAGCTGCAGGCCGGGCAGATGCAGAGTCTGCTCACGCTGGCGGACTACGACGACCCCTACCTGACCATGCGCCCCGCTTACGAGGGCGCGACGCTCGAAGTGTTCGCCTCTCTGGTCGAGCAGGGGCTGGTCTACCGCCAGCTGAAGGCGGTGCACTGGTCCATCGCCAACGAGACGGCCCTCGCCGACGCGGAGCTGGAGTACTACGACCGCCAGGACATCTCCGTGTATGTGGACTTCGAGGCCGAGGACGCGGACAAGGTCTACGACGCCTTCGGGCTGCCGAAGCAGGAGGAGTTCACCACAGAGAGCACAGAGGGCACAGAGGAGGACGGGGAGGGTGGGTCAGGCGGCGGACGCCCCGCGCAGCGCCCGTGCTTCATGATCTGGACGACCACGCCCTGGACTCTGCCGGCGAACCTCGCCATCGCGGTGAACAAGGACATCGAGTACGCGCTGGTGCGCGTCGATGGCAACATCACCGTCATCGCCAGGGAACTCATCGCCAAGGTCGCCGGCGCCGCCAGGGCCGAGGAGGTGGCCGTCCTGGCGAGCTGCAAGGGCGAGGCGCTGCTGGGCCTGCGCTACCGCAACCCGGTGTACCAGGACGACAAGGGCGCCCTGGGACGACCCGACTTCTCGCGCCTGCCTCAGGAGGCGCTCCGCCACGCCGAGCCCGACGACATCTACCGCGTCGTCGGCGCCGACTATGTCACGCTCGAGGACGGCACGGGGCTCGTCCACACCGCGCCGGGCCACGGCAGCGAGGACTACCAGACCGGCCTCCGCGAACGCCTCCCCGTCTACTGCCCCGTGCGCGAGAACGGCGCCTACGACGACAGCGTCCCCGCCTGGCTCCGCGGCAGGTCCGTCTGGGACGCCAACAAGGAAGTCACCGAGCACCTGCGGCGCTCGGGGCACCTCTTCTTCGATCTCGTCTTCACGCACTCGTACCCGCACGACTGGCGCGGCAAGACGCCCGTCATCTTCCGCGCCACCGAGCAGTGGTTCATCGGCGTCGACACCCCCACCCACCGCGACGGGCGCACGCTGCGCGAACTGGCCCTCGACGCCACCGCCCACGCCGTGCGGTTCGTCCCCGAGTGGGGGCGCAACCGCATGCGGGGCATGCTCGAGTCCCGCCCCGACTGGTGCATCAGCCGCCAGCGGGCCTGGGGGCTGCCGATCCCCGCCTTCTACGGCCCGCACAACGAGGTGCTGCTCACGCCCGCCAGCGTCCGCGCCGTGGCGAAGCGCTTCCGCGACGCCGGCAGCGACGCCTGGTTCACCGAGACGCCCGAGCAGCTGCTGCGCCACTACGACCCCGCCTCCGACGAGAACGCGCCCAGGGGGCTGGCCCTCTCCACCCTGCGCAAGAGCACCGACATCTTCGATGTCTGGTTCGAGAGCGGCTCGTCCTGGAACAGCGTGATGCGCGAGCGCTCCGGGGGGCGCGACTACCCCATCGACCTGTACCTTGAAGGGAGCGACCAGCACCGCGGGTGGTTCCAGCTCTCGCTCCTGCCGGCGCTGGGCGCCACCGGGCGGGCGCCGTTCAAGAAGATCCTCACCCACGGGTTCATCGTCGATAAAGACGGCAAGAAGATGTCCAAGTCCCTGGGCAACACGCTCGAGGTCGAGGACCTGGTGAAGGAGTTCGGCGCGGATGTCTGCCGCTGGTGGGTGGCCAGCGTGAACTACGAGGGCGACATCCGCGCCGACAAGAACTTCTTCGCCGGCGCGGGCGAGGCGTACCGCAAGGTGCGCAACACCCTGCGCTTCATGCTCAGCAACCTGGGCGACTTCGTGCCCTCGCCCCCCGGCAAGGACCGCACCAGCGGCGAGGGGATGTGCATGCCCTTCTCCGGCTATCAGCCCGCGATGCTCGACGCCTGGGCGCTGGCGCGGTTCGACGAACTGAGCACCGCGGTCCGCGCCGCCTACGCGGAGTACGACTTCCGAAGGGCCACCACCCTGCTGTTTGACTACTGCAACGACACGCTCAGCGCCGTGTACCTGGCGGCGGTGAAGGACCGGCTCTACTGCGACGCGCCCGACGCCCCCCGGCGCCGCCGGACGCAGAGCGCGCTGTGGGACATCGCCGACGGGCTGTGCCGCCTGCTGGCGCCGATCCTGCCCCACACCAGCGAAGAGGCCTACCGCGCGCTGATGGGCGACGCCGCTCCCGGGGTCCACCTCAAGACCTTCGCGGCGTCCTGCGCCGTGGCCGCCGACCCGGCCTGGTCCGCCGCCCTGGCCGCCCGGGACGCGGGGCTGCAGGCGCTGGAGGGCGAGCGAAAGCGCCCCGGGGGCGTGGATAACCCGCTCGACGCCGAGCTGGTGCTCCCGGACCCGGATCGGGTGCTCGAGCGGTTCGACCGCGGGGACCTGGCCGACCTGCTGGGCGTCAGCCGCGTGAAGACGGACCCGCTGCTCGCCCCCGGCGACGCGCGGGTCCACGACCTCCGCGACCAGCCCCGGTGCGACCGCTCCTGGAAACGCGACGGCACCGTGCGCCGGCGCGCCGATGGGGGGCTCCTGTGCGACCGCTGCGCCGCGGCCCTGGGATTGGCCTGATCGGGGCCGGTTGATCGGTCCACTCAGAGTTCCTCACAGACGGACCTCCCCTCGCTGGTGGGACGGGCGGCCCGCCCGTCGCTCCCGCCTCTCGCTTTGAGTCACGACTGGGAGCGGCTTCAAGAAACTGACGCCGCGCCGGTTTGTACAAGAACCACCGATGGTTCGTGCGGGGGGAGGGTGCGCGCGATGATCGAGTCCTCGACCGGAGTCTGGGTATTTCACTCGCTGGAGGAGGCGTGGGCCGCCCGACCGGAGTCGGCGGGCCGGCGCGTGCTCCGCCATCTGGATGTGGGCGAGTACCGCGCGTCGGTCATCGAGTACGGGCCGGAGTTCGAGTACGGCCTGCACGCCCACGCCTGGGAGCAGATCGACCTGCAACTGGCCGGGTCGACGGTCGAGCGCTACGGGCGCAGCGAGCGCGAGTGGACCCCAGGCACCGTCCGCGCCACTTCGCAGTTCGCCGAGCACATGACGCTGACGCAGCGGGGTTGGATCCGCTGCTGCCATGTGCGCGGGCGGAAGGGGACGCTCCGCGGCGCGCTCCTCGACGACCCGCTCCACACCGACCCGCGCCTGGCGCCGATCATGTTCCGCCTCGCCCGCGAACTGATGGAGGCGGGCGACGAAGGGCGCACGCTGCGGGTCGAGGCCCTGTGCGACGAGGTCGTGCGCACGGCCACTCCCGACCCGATCTCCAGCGCGGCTTCGCAGGACCTGTGCGCCCGGGCGGATGAGTACCTCCGCGCCAACCTGGACGCCTCGCCCGGGCTGGCGGACATCGCCATCGGGATCGGGGTGGACCGTTGCCATCTGGCGCGGAGTTTCCGTCGTTCGCGCGGCTGCACGATCGGCGAAGCCGCTCGGCTGCTGCGGCTCCGACGGGCGTTCGCGGAGCTGGTGGAGTCGGACCTGCCGCTGTCGGCGGTCGCGGTGCGGGCGGGGTTCGCCGACCAGAGCCACTTCGGGCGCGTCTTCCGCGCCCGCTTCGGCACCACGCCCGGCGCAGTCCGACGCGGACGCTGAAGGGACGCCCGGGTGGGGTTCTTCTGCGGTGCACGAGCATTGGTCACGCTGTGGGGTGGGGGACAAGACGCCGCGGCCCTGTGATGGGACGCNNGGGAGTGCGGGGCATGACGGATGACCTCAACAGGCGGATCGCGAAACTGGAGGACGGTCAGGCGTTCGCGGAGCATACCGCCGACCAGTTGAACGATCAGTTGCTGCGCGCGGTGCGCGAGATCGAGTCGCTGTCGGAGCGCCTGTCGCGGCTCGAGCGGCGGCTGGTGACGCTGGCGGAGGGGGATGAGGTTGCGGGAGAGGAATGAGCGCGCGAGGGAAATCGCCGCGGCCCTGGGGGGGGGCGCGGCGGGGAGTACTGAGTCAACCCGGCCTGCGGTGCTTCGGGTTCGCGTCAGCGCGGTGGGGTTGCCGTTGTTGAAGGAATGGGTGAGAGCCGGCGGGGATGCGCATCGGGGCGGGCGGGGTGCGCCCGGGAGTCCGGGCGGCTTTGGGGGTTGTCGCTGTCGACGAAGGGGTTGAAGCGAGGGTCCTGAGGTCGGGTTCGAGCGGCCGCTCGTGCTGCGTGAACGGTGGGATTGTGGCGCGCCGATGGCGCGGGGCAAGGGGCGGCGGGGGCAGTGGCGGGGATTGCGCGCGGAATGTGCGGGAGG
>DOJA01000036.1:0-896 GCA_003511945.1 Phycisphaerales bacterium
CGGGGGGGTTCTCATGCCGACGCCTCCACGATCGCGCGGACGACGCCGGTTCGATCGATCCCCGCGCGGGACGCCGCCGCCGCGAAGCCGGCGTCCGACGACAGGCACGGGTTCGTGTTCACCTCCAGCACCCAGGGCTCGCCGGACTCGTCCACGCGGAAGTCGACGCGGGCGTAGCCGCGCAGCGCGAAGGCGCTCCAGCACTCCAGCGCGAGCGCGCGGAGCCGGCCCAGCAGCGCCGCGTCGGTGGGGGGGAAGTCAAATCGCCGCGGCGTGGCGTGGTAGGCGTCGGACGACGGGTCCCACTTGGCCCGGTAGCCCACCACGCGCGGCCTCCCCGGGGCGTAGCCCTCGAAGACGATCTCCGCCGGGGGCAGCACCACCGGCCCGGAGCGCTGCGAAATGAGCGAGAGGTTGAACTCCCGCCCTTCGATGAACTCCTCCGCGAAGCCCTCGCCGCCCAGCGCCGGGAGCCGGCGTGAGACTTCAGCCCGGAGCGCGCCAGCGTGCGCGGCGGCGATGACCGAGTCCTCGTCGAGCCCGACGGAGGCGTGCTCCCAGACGGACTTGATGATCCACCGGCGCTCGCCGATCGGCGCCTCGGCGTCGTTCACCTCGAACCACCCCGGGGTGGGCAGTCCCGCGTCGCGCAGGCGGCGCTTGGCGATCAGCTTGTTGGAGGTGGCGTACACCGCGTGCGCCGGGCAGCCCGTGTAGGGGACGCGCAGCGCGTCGAGCACCATCGGCACAAGATGGATCAGCGCCCCGCGCCCGGAGAGCGACTCCACCAGGTTGAACACCAGCGCCGGACGCTCGCGCTCCAGCGTCCGCACAACCGCATCGAGCGCCAGCGTCGCGGATGCGGTCAGCGGCTCGTGCCCGAGCGCCGCCAGCGC
>DOJA01000036.1:996-2586 GCA_003511945.1 Phycisphaerales bacterium
GAGGATCAGCACGCGCACCGGGGCTCAGCGCCCCATCGCGTGGGAGGGGGGTGTCACGCTGATCCGTTGGCGGGCCGAGTCCACGATCCGGGCGATGACCGTCGCGTAGTCCATCCCCGCCAGCGTCGCGGTGATCGGCAGGTCCGAGTGCGAGGGATGCATCCCCGGCAGGGCGTTCACCTCGATCACCGACGGGCGCCCGTGCTCATCGGCGCGGAGGTCCACCCGCCCCGCGTCACGGCAGCCCAGGACGCGGTACGCCCGGCGCGCCAGCGCGGCGCACTCCCGCGCGAACTCGTCGCGCGCGAGCGAGTAGTTCACCAGTTCCTCGCACCTTTCCTTCACTTCGTAGGAGTACACCGCGCCCCGCCCGGCTCCACACCCCGCCCCCGGATCGCGGAGCGAGACCTCCAGCACCCCGATGACCTCCGGCTCGTCCGTCGGACCCAGCAGGGGCACCGTGAC
Source organism: Phycisphaerales bacterium (assembly GCA_003511945.1). Classification (GTDB taxonomy): domain Bacteria; phylum Planctomycetota; class Phycisphaerae; order Phycisphaerales; family UBA1924; genus UBA11155. Next base: position 1,462 of record DOJA01000036.1, read on the forward strand.
CTCGCGTCCGGGCAGCAGGCGCTCGACGAGCACCGGCTGGGCGAACTCCGCCAGCCGTCGGGCGCAGGCGTGGCGGAGCTCGTCGGGCGTGCGCGAGACGGAATCCTCCGCGACGCCCTTGCTCGAGCCCTCCCGCGCGGGCTTGCAGAAGAGCGGCCAGCCCAGCGACACCCGCGCCGCGTCCGCCTCGCGTTCGACGACCGCAAAGTCGGGCGTCGGCAGCCCCGCGTCGCGCAGGAGGCGCTTGGCGGTGGGCTTGTCGAGGGTCACGCAGCAGGCGAGCGGGTCGCCGAAGGTGTAGGGGATGGCGTGGGCGTCGAGCAGCGCCGGGACCAGGGCCTCGCGCCCGACGCCGCCGAACGACTCGGCGATGTTGAAGACCAGCTCCCAGCGGTCCCCCCGGATGCCCTGGATGCCCCGGGCCAACCGCTCGGTCAGGTCCAGCACGCCCCCGATGCGGTCGGTGGTGTGGCCCTGAGCGCTGAGGACGCCCGCGATGGCGTCGACGGTGTCGGCGCGATCGAACTCGGCCACCGCCTGCTCGCTCCAGCCGCGGGCGAGGTAGTCCTCTCGAAGGTCGTAGGTCAGACCGATATGCACGATGGCGCCTTGGCGTCGGCCCGGAGTTCGTCGTACAGCGTCCCGCGCCACCGCTCGGCGTCGGCGCGGGACATGTCCAGCACGGTGAGCATGGTGGCGCCCGGCTGCCCCCTGGGGACGAGGGCGGCGGTGGGGCAGTATTCGTCGTCGATGCCCTCCAGCCCGCGCTCGGTGTAGCCATAGGGGTAGAGCCGGCACACCAGCGGGCGGACCTCGGTGGGGAGGACGCAGCCGCGCTGGCCCAGGAAGGTGCAGTCCCCGTTCGAGCGCCGGTTGAGGGTGCGTCGTGTGCCGTCGGGCGCGAGGGTGAGAGAGCGCCAGTCGGGGTCGTCGGGGTCGGGCTCGGAGTACGCGGCGTTGGCGGGGGCGCGCCGGGACCAGAAGTCGTCGCGAGCGGTGTGGGCCTCGATGCGCTCGATGTCGCCCCGGGTCACGAGGATCTCAGCCCGCTGGCAGCAGGTCTTCTGCATCGACGCGCAGCGCGCGCAGGGATGGAGTTCCGGGGGGCTCACCGGGGGGGTTACC
>DOJA01000343.1:0-399 GCA_003511945.1 Phycisphaerales bacterium
GTCCCGAGGAATCCGCCGGCGCCGGGGCCTCCCGGCTCGACGACGGGCAGCACGCACACCGCCCCGGGGTGGCGCACCACCTCGCGCGTGGTTCGCTCGCCGAGCCGGTTGGTGAAGGTCACCCGCTGAAAGTCAAACTTCCGCCCTTTGAGTATCGTCTCGCGGATCGGCGCGTGGTCCATGCCACGATCGTAGCGCGACATGCAGACCGACCCACCAAGCCCCGCGACCGCCGCCCCGCGACCGCACCCCGAGACGCCCAGCGACACGGACCCGCTGGTTCGATTGATCGATGTCTACAAGGCCTTCGCGGACCACCCGGTCCTGCGGGGGGTCTCCTTCTCACTGCCCCGGGGATGCACGACCGTCGTCCTCGGCCCTTCCGGCTCCGGCAAGTCG
>DOJA01000343.1:482-887 GCA_003511945.1 Phycisphaerales bacterium
GCCCTTCCGGCTCCGGCAAGTCGGTCATCCTCAAGCACATCGCCGGGCTCCTTCGCCCCGACTCCGGCCAGGTCATCTTCGATGCCGAGCGCGTGGACACCCTCTCCGAGCGCGGGCTGGCGGGCGTCCGGCGCCAGATGGGGTACCTCTTCCAGCAGTCGGCCCTGTTTGACTCCATGACCGTCGAGGAGAACCTCGCCTTCCCCCTGATCGAGCACACCACCACAGGCCCCGGCGCCCGGCGCGAACGCATCCGCCAGGCCCTGGCCACCGTGGACCTCCACGATGTCGAGCGCAAGCGCCCCGCCGAGCTCTCGGGCGGGATGCAGAAGCGAGTCGCCCTCGCTCGGGCCATCATCCTCGATCCGCGCCTGATCCTGTACGACGAGCCCACCACCGGGCTCG
>DOJA01000343.1:957-5913 GCA_003511945.1 Phycisphaerales bacterium
GAGCCCACCACCGGGCTCGACCCCGTCCGCGCCGACGGGATCTCCTCTCTGATCGTCAAACTCAAGCGCGAACGGGGCGTCACCGGGATCGTCGTCACCCACGATCTCGCGTGCATGGGGCGCGTCGCCGACCGCGTCGTCATGCTGGGCGGCGGCGTGGCGATCTTCGACGGTACGATCTCGCAACTGCGGGCCTCCCCGGACCCGCGAGTGCAGGACTTCCTCGCCGGGCACAGCCACGGCGCGGACGACAACGGACTGGACGGCCCCCTCCCCCCCGNNCCCCCCCGGGGGGGGGGGCCGCCGGGAGCGACGGAGCGCGTGAGCCACCCCCCCCCCTGGAGAGACTTCCTCGTCGGACTGACCGTCGCCCTCGGGCTGGCGGGGGTGGCAGCCCTGCTCCTGATGTTCGGCGAGATCACCACCGACCGGCGCCCGCAGTACCCCATCACCCTCGCGCTCGACCACGCTTCCGGGCTCGTCAAGTCCTCTCAGGTCACCCTCAACGGCGTTGTCGTCGGCTCCGTGCGCACGATCCGATCCCAGGACAACCCCAGAGACGGTGTCCTCGTGGGGCTCGGCGTCGATGAGGGCACACGCGTCCCCCGCGATGTGTCCGTCGTCCTCGAACGCAGTCTCGTCGGCGATGCCTGGCTCTCGCTGACCGCTTCCCCCGCCTCGGGCGCCGACCCGGGGTTCCTGGCGCCGGGCGAGACCCTCACCGCCAAGGCGCAGAGCATGTTCGATGTCATCGGCGCCATGCTGGACCAGCGTCTGGCGGAGTTCTCCGCCGCCGCGTCGTCCTTCAAGGAGATGAGCGAGTCGTTCACCGAACTGGGGCGTTCGGCGCGGGACTCGCTGACTCCGCGCACGCCCGAAGAGGTCGACGCCGGCGCCGCGCCCAACCTGGCGAGCACGCTGGCGCGCCTCGACCGCGCCATCGCCGACGCCCGCACCTGGCTGGGCGACGACGCGCTCCGGGCCGACATCCGCGAGTCCATCGCCCGGGCCCGCGGGGTCATGGAGCAGGCGAGCGCCACCCTCGCCGAGTGGTCGGCGGCCGGCGCCAACCTTTCGGCCCAGACCGCCGCGGTCGGCGAGCAGGCCCGGTCCGCCCTAGCGGAGTTCGCCGGCGCCACCCGCGCGCTGGGGGAGGCGATGCTGGAGGTGCAGACCCTCGTCGCGGGCGTCAACCGGGGCGAGGGCACCGCGGGGATGCTGGCGAAGAACCCGGACCTCTACCGCTCCCTGAACGACGCCGCCCAGCGACTGGAGAAGGCGCTCACCGAAGCCCAGCTGCTGATCGAGAAGTTCCGGAAGGAGGGCGTTCCGATCCAGTTCTGAGCGTGTCGCCCGCTCCGTCGAGCGAGATTTGAAACTGCTCACAGAAAGACTCCGGGAGGGCCAGGAGAGACGGGCGGGCCGCCCGTCCCACCAAGGAGAGGAGATCATCCTGTGCGGGGCTCTTACGGGACGGGCGTGAGCGTCGAGCCGCCGACGGCGCGGAGGGCGTCGCCGATCAGGTCGAGTTCGACGCTCTCGGCCACGAAGTGCTGGCCCTTGGCCTCGTCGACGACGGTGACCCGGTTGCCGGGCGAAGCGAAGGCGAGGACCACCCCGCGGGCGCGGTCGTAGGTGAGCCGGTCGCAGACGAGTTGGCGATCGCCGTGGACCGCCAGCACGCCCCCCTCGGCGTCGACGCCGGTCAGCGCGAGGGCGCCCTCCGGCGCCTCCGGATCGCCCGCTTCGAAGCGAGCGGTCAGGCGCTCGCATCGCACCTCGACGAGGCGCTCGTCGCCCGGGTGGCGGTGCTTCACGGCGACGCCCTGGGTGAGCACGCCGCGCCCTGCGGGCTGGTCGAAGGAGAGCGCTCCCGTCCAGGTCATGAGCGTCGTGCCGCGCGATCCCCCGGCGATGAGAGGCCCGCCTTCCTGGCGCGCGCCGCCCGACGGATCCTGCGGGCGACGGTCCTCGAGCAGCAGAAGCCCGGCGCCGGTGACGGTCAGCCGGCGCGCCGGCGCGTCGATCTCCACGCTGGGGCCTTCGAGGTAGGCGAGCCCCTCGAGCACTGGGAGGGCGCGGGGGTCCGCTTCCGCGGGGGGCGCGTAGCGCCGGAGTTCCACTTTCACGGGCGTCGAGCCGTCGCTCTCCGCGAGGGCGTGGCTCAGGGCGCGCCCGGTCTCCGGGCTCGGCTCCGTGAGCGTGACGGTCAGCCGGTCGGCGCGGACGACATGGCGCTCCAGGTCGCCCAGGTCCGCGGAGGCGAGCACTTCGCCGATCGCCTCGGCGCGCCCGGCGCGGTCGTCAAAGACCATGCCCGAGCCCCAATCGACCTGCACGCGGTCGTAGGCGCCCGAGCCGTCGGGGGTCGCCCTGCGGGAGGAGTAGGTGGCGCTGCCCGGCCCGAAGACGGAGAGCCCGCGGTCTTCGGGCGTCGACGCCAGGCGCATCGAGTTCCCCGAGACGCTGGCCGACTCGCCCCGCGCCGTTCGGTTGATCGTCGCGGGCTCGCCCAGCAGCTCGACGACCGTGGCGCGATCCGAGGCGTTCAGCCGGTCGGCGCGGGCCTCGATGAGTTCGCGTCCGGCGCCCGTCTCGCGTTCGGAGCGGACATCGACCCCCAGGCGGGCCTCGATGGTCTCGATGACGATGCGCCCGTCCTCATTCTGCGCCAGGCGGGCTTCGAGCAGGCCGGCGCCGATGGAGTCGCCTTCCCGGGAGGCGCGGACCTCGCCGCGGGCGGTGGCGATCACGGGGATCGGCGTCTCGCTCCCTTCGCGTTCCGTGAAGAGGACATCCAGGGCCTCCGCCTCGATCCGTCCCCCCGACTCGTCGGCGGCGCGGGCGTCCCCCTCGACCACCAGCCGGCGCAGCGCGATGGCCTCGCTGCCCGGGGGCGCGGTTCGCGGGCGGTCCAGGACGAGTCGCACGAACTCGCCCGCGAGCGTGGCGTCCCCGTCGCGGGCCTCGACGCGTCCGGTGAAGGAGACCTCTTCCGCGCGCGCCGGGCCGGCGCCGGAGGTCGGCAGGGCGACGCGGAAGTCGGCGCGGTCCGACCAGCGGATCTCCCGCGCGCTGTCGCGGGTCTGTCCCGGTCGATCGGTTCGGCCGATCGCGCGGGCCAACCCGGGGCCGGGGATGGCGCCCAGACCCGAGGTGAGGTCGACCTCCGCGCGTCCGGCGATGAGTTCGAGCAGTTCGGGAGCCGTGATCGTGACTCCGATGGGGCCTACGCCGTAGAGAGCGATGGCGCGGCGCGAGCCGGCGTACTCCATCGTCACCGCCCGGACGCTCCCCCCGCCCGATCCCTCCGAGTCATCGCGCACAAGGACCGACTGGCCCGATGGCGACTGGGCTCGGAGAAAGAGGTCGTCGTGGGCGAGTTCGGTCGGTCGATCGAGGACCGCGCGGAGTTCAAGCGCCCCGGACCAGACCGCCTCGATCTTCTCACCGGGACGCGGGCCGGAGTCGGGGCTCGAACTGCTCGCTGCGTCCGGGGCACGGGCCTCCTCGAGAGCGCCGGAGGTCAGGCGCCCGTCGAGCAGGCGGGCCCACGCGAGCACTTCTTCGCCTTCGAGAACCCGGGAGCCGATCCGGGCCACGACGCCCCCGGTGGCGCTGGCGCGGTAGTAGGACGAGACGGGCTCGTCCGTGGTGGCCCCAGGGCGCCGCGAGCCCGCGGGGTCGGTCGCTCGGGCCGCGCCGGGCGAGGCCAGAGCCGGGTCGTAGGCGAACCGCCCGCCCCGCTCGACGCGCAGGAGCGAGACCGGTCGGGCGCGGTCCTCACTGATGCGCACGGTGAGCCCGTCGCCGCCGATGTCGAGCCCGGGGCCGATGATGGTCACGAGCCCATCGGTTCGGGCCTCGCCGAAGGTCGTGTCGAAGGAGAGCGCATCGGTGCGCAGCGTGGCCTCGGCCGGCGCGTCGGACGCCGGCGACTCCGGGCCGGAGCGGTCCTCATCGCCCGGCGCTCGTGGGCGCACCACCACGGTGACAGCGCCCTCGAGGTGCCCGGACTCCGGCTCGCGGTCGCGCGCGGGCCACAACAGACGCCCGCGCTCAGCGCTGATCTCGAACAGGCGCTCGCGCTGGAAGATCCACGCTCGGGGGCGGGTCATGCGGAACACGCCCCGCTCGAGAGGGTCGAGGGATTCGTAGGTCAGGCGGTACCGGAGGCGTCCCGTGGCGGGATCGACGCCCGTCACCACGCCCTCGTCGGCCAGCGCCATCAGGTCCTGCACCGCGCCGCCCTGCTGCGGGAGCGCGACGCTGCCTGCGGGCGCCGGGGTCGGCGCGGGCATGACCGGGACTGCCCCCCCGGATCCCGCTCCCTGCCGCATCCCGGCGATGACCATGACGACGCTGACAACCGCGAGGATCGCCACCGCTGCAAGCCGCATGCCCGTCCGCGCTGTCATCGACGGTCGTTGCCTCCCCCCCGCAACCGAGTCAATCCTGGACGACCTTCATGGTGATGAGGTCCTGCACATCAAGGAGCCCGACCGGGCGCCCGCGATCGTCGACCACGGGGATCTCGTCCTGTCGCGACTCGCGGACCAGGCGCACGGCGTCGCGGACGAGGGCGGTGCTCGGGAGCGACCTGGGCGCTCGGGTCATCACGGCGCTGATCGGGCCGTCCAGCGCGCCCGGGCGCTCGACGATCAGGCGGCGCAGGTCGCCATCCGTAAAGATGCCGGTGAGCGAGCCGGCAGCGTCGACCATCAGGAGCGCTCCGGGGCGGCGCCCGAGCGCGCTGGCGCGCAGGAGCGCCGCGCGCACAGAGGCCGCCTCTTCCACAATGGGCAGGTTCTTCCCCGCGACCGAGCGCAGCGCGTCGGTGACGGGCCGCAGCAGCCCGCCCAGCGCCCCGCCCGGGTGGCGGCGCGCGAAGTCGTCGGCGGTGAAGCGCCGACGACGGGCGACCGCCAGCGCCAGCGCGTCGCCCAGCGCCAGCGT
>DOJA01000362.1 GCA_003511945.1 Phycisphaerales bacterium
GCGGGGGTCGGGGCGGGGCGAAGCCCGTCGGCACCGTGTTCATCTGCCGCGCTTCGCGCGGATCGGGGGGCGCCATCGACGCCGAGGCGCGCCGATTCCAGATCTCCGGCGATCGCGAAGCCGTCCGCGACCGCTCGGCGAAGATCGCGCTCGCGATGCTCCGCTTCCACCTCGCGGGCCTCCCCACGCCCCGGCTGATCTGGGAGGTGGAGTGACGACCCGACGCTTCAGAAGGCCATCCGCTCGCCCCGCGGGATTTCGGGCGGCAGGCGGGCGGGGTCAAGGTCGCTCGGGTCCATCGCGGTGATGGGGTTGATCTCCAGCGTGCAGTCGGGCTCGCCGTAGGGGTTGCGGGGGACGACCACGCCGCGCGACTCGAGCCAGCGGGCCGCCCGAAGGGTCTGGATCCGCGCGCTGGTCGCGGGCGAGTCGGCGCCGTCGGCGTTCTTGATCGGCGCGAACTCCTCCACCCGGTCGGTCTCGTAGATGATGGACGACCGCGCCATGGGGATGGCGTCAAAGACGAAGGCCTCGAGCTTCACCGCGTTGGGCTTGGGCGGGTCCACTCGCGCTCCGGTGGCCAGGTCCACGAACGGCACCTTCTTCTCCGCGCGGTGCAGCGGGAGCCCGAAGCCGCCACCGGCGTTCAGGCGCTCGACGAACTCGACCCCGATCATGTGGATCGCGATCGAGCCCGCGTTGAACCGCAGCCCGCCCCGCTCGTCGCGCTGCTCCCCCAGGTCGCGGGGCAGGTCGGAGTACTCGATCACCTGCACCTTGCCCCCCGCGGTGCAGAAGACGCCGACCTTCTCGCCCGGGTCGGTCTTGGGCACCATCTTGGACGACATCTCCCCGGAGGAGTCCTCCGCGCTCGCGTGCAGCCCGATGAACACCGGGTCGATGGCGCGGCACAGGGGGTTGTCGATCTGGGTGTAGGACAGGTGACGCACGCCCCGACGCTTCATCTCGGCGATGGCGCCGGAGTGGTGCAGCGCGCGGAGCGAGCCGCCGTGCCCGTCGGGGTTGGTGGCGATCTCGCCTTGGGAGGAGAGCAGGAGGCGCCCGGTCTCCATGTCCAGCGAGGGGAGCACGCCCTGGCTGAAGAACAGGACATCGCGCTCTTCGAGCCCGAAGAAGGCGTGCTCGTTGAAGTAGGCGACGGTCGCGTGGTGGTTCAGCGGGCTGGTCATGATCGCCCAGGGCACCGGGCGCCCGTAGCGCTTCTCGGCGGCGATGATCCAGTCCGCGATGCACGCGAACAGAGACTTGCCCGTGACCGCCCCGCCGATGAACGCGCCCTTTGGCCCGTCGTACCCCAGGCGCGTCCCCTGTCCTCCCGCGACCGTGAACACCCCGACGGCGCCCTCGCGGAGCAGCGCCTCGCCGGCGCGCCGGGACCGGGACGCGTCCCACGGGCGCTGGGTTGAACGCGGGTCGCGGGGGTAGTACGGGGCCGGCGCCAGCCCCTCCGGGAGGTGGTAGGACTCCTTGCGGCGCACATAGCGGTCGACCAGCGCCGGCAGCGATTCGAGGTCGAGCCCCTCGACCTGCTGGACCAGCGCGCCGCGCTGCGCGTCGGTCAGCCGATCGACAAACGACAGCACATGCTCCTGCCCGGCGGCGCGGAGGCGACGGCGGGCCTGGTCCAGTGACTCTCTCGAAAAGGGCATCCTCGCTCCGGTTCGGGCGCGCCCCGCGGGGGGCGGGCGCGCGGGGAAGGTGGGTTCAGAGTTCCTCGACGCGGGCGGGCTTGGTCCAGCGGTCGTCCTGGTGGCGGACGATCTTGCCCGACTCGACATAGATCACCTGCTCGGCCACATTCGTGCAGTGGTCGCTCATCCGCCCGAGGTTGACCGCCACTGTCCGCAGCGCGATGGCGTACTCCACCCCGTGCTCGCCCCGGGCGAGCTGCTGCTCGGTGTCCTTCAGGATGGCGTCCTTGAAGGCCTCCGTCGCGTCATCGGTGGAGAGGACCAGCTGCGCCGCCGCCAGGTCCATGGATGCGAACGCGGTGTTCGTCGCCTGCATGATCCCGGCCACGCTGTTGGCCATCACGCGGAACTTGGGGGGCAGCGTGGCCGCCGGGTCAAGGAACGAGCCGACCCGCTCGGCGATGTTCACCGCGCAGTCGGCGATCCGCTCGAACTCGTTGTTGACCTTCACGATCGTCAGCACCGTGCGCACCGCGTGCTCGTTCATCCGCACGCCCTGGGCCATCGCGTCGATGAGCAGCTGCACCGCCTCTCGTTCGATCTCGATGTCCATCCGATCGATCGCCCGGTCGCCCTCGACGGTGCGGGCCGCCTTCTCCCGGCTCTTCTCGAACACCGACTCCACGGCCCGCTCGATCAGCGCCTGCACCGCCCGCCCCTGCTCGACGAGCTTCAGCTTCAGGTCCGCCAAGCGGCTGTTGAACGCCGGTTCCGACGCGGGCACGAGCGGTCCTCCTGGGGCGGGACACGATACCCGACGGTCACGAGCGGGCCAACGGTCCCGGCCCGTCCGGGCCGGTGTACGCTGGGCGGCTATGGCCAAGCGTTCGAGCCGCAAGAAGAGCCGGCGTGGGGCCGCCGAGGCGCCTCTGTGCAACTGCGCGCTGCTCTGCGACGATGTCGTCATCAGTCAGGGGCGGGGCAAGCACTCCCTGGATGGCGTCATCGGTTCGATCTTCGTTCCGCGTCTGCCGGCGGTTCTGGGCGGGTATGTCACCTACATCCGCTTGACCAACATCTACAGGAACCAGAAGGTCACGGTCTCGCTCGATCATGCGGACTCAGAGCAGTCGGTGTTCGAGTTCGAGGCCACGCTCCCACCTCACTCGGATCCCTTGGGAATCTGCACCCTCATCGTCCCGATCCGCCCTTTCGGAGTGACCGTCGCCGGCCGATACATCTTCTCGGTGAAGAGCAATCGGGTGCCCCTGGCCCAGTCCCCGATCAGCATCCAAACACCTTCGGTGCCCTAGACTGAGTGCCGCCGCGGGGCGCGGATTGAACAGCAACGCATGGACCTCCGAAGCCCGACCCAGATCGACCCACTGCTCGGCAGCGTAACCCAGTCCCCTTCATCGTGGGACGGGCGGGATCTGTCGCTCCGCTGGAAGCAGCCCAAGGAACCTTCTTCGACGCGCCCGAAGCGTCCGACCCGCGCCGAACTGAACAAGCGCCTGGCGCGAGCCCATGCCGAGCTCCTGAAGCAGGCGGAGCAGAACACGGTGCGCCTGCTGGGCGTGTCTCGCCTTTGAGCCCCGTCAACCGCCCGCGCATGACCGTTCGGTATAGTCGCGCCCGTGCCCAGCCCGAGGCCCATTCGCCAGGGACAGGTCTATTGGATCGACGACTTCCCTCCCTTGGATGGGGACCGTTCCAAGCGCCGGCCCGTGATCGTCATCTCGCCCCCGATTGTGCTCCGCAGACCCGCGACCCTGGTCCTGGTCGTCGCGGTCTCCACCAGCCCCCGTCCCACGCCAGAGGATCACGAGCTGATCGAACTCCCGCACCGAGGGCGCGATCCCACGACGACATCCGGGCTGAACAGGCCCTCGTGGGCGGTTCCCCGGTGGCTGCTGCCGGTCGAACGGTCCCGGCTCGTTCAACTGGCGGGCTACATCTCTGGAGACACACTCCGCGATCTCCTCGAAGCGTTGGACAACCGCTGGCCGAGCGCTGACACCCCGTGATAGCCGTGCCCCGGTGTCCCGTATCATCTCATCCTGTCCGCCTTGTTCAACGCACTCTCCCGGGAGCCCCCCATGGCCTTTGCCATCGAAGCCGTCCACGCTCGACAGATCCTCGACTCCCGCGGGAACCCCACCGTCGAGGTCGAGGTCCTTCTCGAATCCGGCGCGCTCGGACGCGCTGCGGTCCCCTCCGGCGCCTCCACCGGCGAGCACGAAGCGGTCGAACTCCGCGACGGCAAAAAGGACCACTACCTGGGCAAGGGCGTCTCCAAGGCCGTCCGCAATGTGAACGAGGTCATCGGCCCGGAGATCGAAGGGCTCGACACCCGCGACCAGGAAGAGATCGACGCCATCATGCTCGCCCTCGACGCCTCGTCCAACAAGGGCAAGCTCGGCGCCAACGCCATCCTGGGCGTGTCGATGGCCATCGCCCGCGCCGCCGCCGAGGGGCTGGGGCTCCCGCTGTTTCGCTACCTGGGCGGGACCGGCGCCAAGACGCTGCCCGTGCCCATGCTCAACATCCTCAACGGCGGGAAGCACGCCGACAACACGGTCGATTTCCAGGAGTTCATGGTCCAGCCCTGGGGGTTCGATGAATTCGGCGAGGCGCTCCGCGCGGGCGTCGAGATCTACCACGCCCTCAAGGGCGTCCTGCACGACAAGGGGCTCTCCACCGCCGTCGGCGACGAGGGCGGCTTCGCGCCGAACCTCAAGTCCAACGAGGAGGCGCTCCAGATCATCGAGCAGGCCGTCAAGAAGGCCGGCTACAAGTGGGGCGAGCAGATCTTCGTGGCCCTCGACCCCGCGACGAGCGAGTGCTGGAACGAGGCCGCCAAGGCGGGCAAGGAGGGCTACATGCTCTTCAAGTCCACCAAGGAAGTCCTCTCGTCGAAGGACATGATCGACCTGTGGGCCGGCTGGTGCGACAGGTACCCCATCCGCTCCATCGAGGACGGGCTCGCTGAGAATGACTGGGAAGGGTGGAGGGCGCTCACGGCACGCCTCGGCGGGCGCGTGCAGCTGGTCGGCGATGACCTCTTCGTCACCAACAAGTCCTTCCTCCAGAAGGGGCTCGATTCCGGCTGCGCCAACGCCATCCTGGTGAAGGTCAACCAGATCGGGACGCTCAGCGAGACGTTCGAGGCCGTCAACCTTGCCATGCGCAATGGCTACTCCGCGGTCCTGTCGCACCGCTCGGGCGAGACGGAGGACGCCACCATCGCTGACATCGCCGTCGCCACCAACTGCGGCCAGATCAAGACCGGCGCGCCCGCCCGGTCCGACCGCAACGCCAAGTACAACCAGCTCCTCCGCATCGCGGAGGATCTGGGTCAGTCCGCGGTCTACGGCTCGGGCACCTGGCGCAAGAGGGCCTGACGGGCTCGGCGGGGGGGCGAAGCGGCGCGCAAACCGCGGTGAAGTTCTTGTAGCGGAGTCGTCGCGCAGATTCTGCAAATCACTGAATGAAAACGACTTGCGATCGTATCCGATCGACTCATGCCGCCCGAATTTGGCGAACAACTGCTTTTTTGCAGCATGGCTGCCAAAAGGCGGCAACCATGTTATTGTCCCGCTCGAATCGGGAGGGGTCAGCACGCTACGAACCACGACCCCGGATTGGCGGTCCGGGGCGGGGAAGCGGGCGGCTGAAGGAGAAGACCCCCGTCCCCACCCCCTATCCCGGGGGGTGGGGCGGAGTGAGCGGGCCTCGATGGGCTTCGGCCGTTCTGGAGGCGGCCGACGCTCTTCGACGACCCGCTCGCCGGGGCGCACGGTGGGAGAGAGCCACCCCCTTTCTCCCCCGATTGCCCAGATTCGCACCGGATGCCGCACCGCGGCTCGCCGGCGCTCTCGTGGAGGGCTCAAGAGGTGACCGACATGACCTGCCATCGCGTGCGCGAATCGATCTTTGAGCTCGGACGCATCAGCACCGACCGGTCCATCACCAACACCACGCTCCTCCGGCGCCTCGCCGATGTTCTGGCGGACACGCTCGGGGTCGAGATCGCGGGGCTGGCGGTCTTCGAGTCCGGAGTCGCATCGGGGAGCACCGCGTGCTATGTGCGCGGCCCCTGGAAGATGGACGAGTCCGCCCGGTTCAGCGAGGAGTCGTTCTGGGCCGTCCAGGATCGCAATCTGGCCGAGCGGCTGGAGGGGCTCCGGCGGGGGCGACTGCACCACCGCCCGGACCTGCTCTCCCCCGGCGTGCCGACCCGCATGGGCTCGGGCCGGGGCGGGGCGCTGCCCGCCGCCGCCCCGCTCGAGGACCAGGCGGTCGCGCTGTTCCAACGGACCGACGGGGCGGAACTGCTCATCGGGATCAACTCGCTGGACGGGAGCGGGCAGCTGTCGCACACGGTCCTGGCGCGGGCGGGGGCGCTCATGCCCTTCGTGGCCCGCTGCTGGGCGACGGTCTGGCGTCGGGAGCCGGCGTGGATGCGGGACCTCAAGCCCGCGGCGCGCCGGGTCCTGGAGTGCCTCCTGGAGGGCATGGACGACGCGCAGATCGCTGACCACACCGGGCTCTCCTACCACAGCGTCCGGGCTCATTTGAAGCGGTTCTTCCGCGACGCGGATGTGCGCAGCCGTCTGCACCTGATGCAGCAGTGCGCCTGCCGTGCCGCGGAGGGCTCGCTGGTCGAGTCGCCCGTCGATCTCTCGACGGACGAAGCGGCGGTGGCGTAGAGCGCCTCGTCCGCTGCGGCGGACGACTTGAGGCGGGGTGGAGAGAGGCCGGCGGGCGAGTGAATCGCCCTCCTGGGGCAGCCAGCGCAAGCGGCCCAGCCCATTGCCCACGCGAGCGGGCGCTCAGGATGGCGCGCCAGCCGGTCGACCGGCCCGATGCGCCCGAACAGGAGTCGCCCTATTCTATCTGCTCCGTGCGCGCGCACCTGGTCCAGTTCGACATCGCCTGGGAGAACAAGCCCGCCAACCACAGGGCCGCGGGCGCCATGATCGCCTCGGCCCGCACGGAAGAGGGCGACCTGGTCCTCCTCCCCGAGATGTTCGACACCGGGTTCTCGCTCAATGTGGAGCGCACCGCGGACGAGGACGGGGCTTCGGCATCGTTTCTTTCAGAAGCCGCCGCGCGACACCGTGTGTTCGTGGCTGCGAGCATCACCGTGCGCCACGAGAGGAGTACGGCCCGCAACCGGGCGCTCGTCTTCGCGCCCGACGGCACGCTCGCGGGGCAATACGACAAGATGCACCCGTTCTCGTTCGGGCGAGAGGGGGAGCGATTCAGCCGCGGGGAGCAGCCCACGACATTCGAGTGGCGCGCGCCGGGCGGGGCGCTGCGCGTCTGCCCGACGGTGTGCTACGACCTGCGATTTCCGGAACTGTTCCGACGCGGGCTGACGATGGGGGCGGGGGCGTTCGTCGTCGTGGCGAACTGGCCCGCGGAACGATCGGCGCACTGGCGGGCGCTGCTGGTGGCCCGGGCCATCGAGAACCAGGCGTTCGTGTTCGGCGTCAACCGCAGCGGCACGGACCCGCACCTGCGCTACGCCGGGGGCTCCATCGCGGTGGATCCGCGCGGGCGGGTGCTGGGGGAGGCGGGAGATGCGCCCCAGGTGCTCTCCGTGGGCGTCGAACCGGCGGCCGTCTCGGACTGGCGGGGGGCCTTCCCGGCCTGGCGAGACCTCCACCCCGGGCTTCGACCGAGCGCGTCCAATCCGTCGGAAACCGGCTTTTCGGGTTGACGGGGCCGGATTCTCGGGTAGTCTGACAGTGTTGAGTGTCTCCCCGGCTGGCCGAAAGGCGGGCCGGGTCGGAGTGAAGGGAAGCGCCTCCTCCGCACAATCAAGACGAAAGCCCCGACGGACCGCTCGTCGGGCGACGCGTGCTGACTCCTCCGTGGCGGCCGCTGGCTGGGCTTGGTTTCGACCAACTGCCTGCCGGCAATGAGCCACGGATTCCCTGTGCTCGCTTCGCCGGTGGTAAATCATCGGCGAAGTGATTCCTTGCCCCGGATTGCTGGATCGGGGCGAGGGGGGTTCGGGGGAGCCCTCCTCGCGACGAGAGATCAAGCCGCGGTGGGAGAGAGCTGCGGCGGAGAGAGTTGAGTCCCCGCTGCATGTCGGTGGGAAGCGCCGACGACAACCCATATCGACACGCGCCGGTGTTGGTCGCCCGGCTGCTGTCCTTTTTGGATAATCCCCCTTGACCTCGGGGGGGGCCGATGTACATTGACTGCGACAGACGGTGCAGCACAGGGTCACCGTCGGACTTGGCCCGGCGACTTGCTCGCTGGATGATTCGAGTCCCTATCTGGTTCCGTGCGGCCGGGAAACCGGTCCTCGGGCCTTACCGGGCCTGTCCGTACGCCCACCAAACTGCCACATTGAGGAGTCACCCAGCGGCCCGGTGAGAACCGGGTCGCTGGGTTTTTGTTCGCTTCGAGCGCCGCCGCTGCCGCCCGGTTGGCGGGCCGCGCGCTTCCGCCGCCAAGGCCCAGGACGAGAGGACGAGAGGACGCAGAGGGGGCCATGGGTGACGGGCGGGCCGCCCGTCCCACCGGAGCAGAAGGGGCCGCTCAGCGCGCGGCGTTCAGTCCCCGTGCTTCTGGCGGAGGCGGGTGGAGAGCCGCAGCAGCAGGTGGACCCGTTCGAACTCGTTGAGCCAGTCCTGAAGGGTGGCCGCCATCTCCTCCGGGTCGAGCGGAGCGCCGGGGAGCGGGCAGGAGGGTCCCAGCTGGCGCTGGGCGACGGCCCGGTAGCGGCTCAGGGTCCGGTCGCCGGCCAGGGCGACGGCCTCGTAGTCCTCAGCCATAAAGATGACGACGGGGACGCGACGCCCGCCGCAGATTGTGACACGCTCCGCGAGATCGGCGTGCTCGTCGCGGTCGACAAAGCGCAGGTCGATGCGGCCCGGGTTGGCCTCGGCGATGCGGGCGATCAAGGGGCACTGCTGGACGCAGTCGCCGCACCAGACGCCGGAGGAGACGAGGACCTTGATGTCGCGCTCGAAGGCGCCGACGAGTTGCCGCTGGGCGGTCGTGAGCGTGGCCTGTTCATAGACCCGGCGCCAGGAGTCCTGCTGGGAGGTGTTGCCGGAGCGGACATACTCGGGGTAGGGCAGGGCGGCGTTGAACTTCTGGTGCAGGAAGTCGGTGGGGAGCATGGTGTGGGGGAGATCTGTGGGAGGGGTGGTGCGGAGGAAAGCGGGAAGCGAGGGAGCGGGAGAACGAGAAGATAGGAGGGAGACAGATTCAACCGCAGCGCGGGATGGTCCTATTCCTGGAGTCCTTGGCGCTGCTCACTCTCCCCCGAACAGCGCCCCCTCGGCGCTCACGGCTTCCGGCGCCGGCACGCCGATGTAGGCGGCGCCGCCCTCGGTGAGGGAGCGCCCCCGGCGCGTGCGGGCCAAGAAGCCGACCTGCAGCAGGAAGGGCTCGACGACATCCTCCAGGGTGCCCGCGTCGTCGCCCATGGTGGCGGCGATCGCCTCCAGCCCGACCGGGCCGCCCTTGTAGGTGGTGCCGATGACCTTCAGGTACGCACGGTCGAGGGCGTCCAGCCCCAGCGCGTCGACGCCTTCGAGCGCGAGGGCCTCGTCCACCGTGCGCTCGGCGATCGTTCCCCCGGCGCGGACCTGGGCGAAGTCGCGCACACGCCGAAGGAGGCGGTTGGCGATGCGGGGCGTGCCCCGGCTGCGTCGGGCGATCGCCAGCAGCGCCTTCTCGGCGGCGGGGATCTCGAGCAGCCCGGCGCTGCGGATCAGGATTTCGAGCAGTTCCTCGGGGGGGTAGTACTTCAGGTGGTGCACCAGCCCGAAGCGGGAGCGGAGCGGGGCGCTCATGAGCCCGGCCCGGGTCGTGGCGCCGATGAGCGTGAAGGGCTTGAGGCGAAGGGTGACGGTGCGGGCGCTGAGCCCGGAATCGACGGCGACATCGATCCGTCCGTCCTCCATCGCGGGGTAGATGAACTCCTCGACCGCGATGGGGAGGCGGTGGATCTCATCGATGAAGAGGACATCGTTCTCGCGGAGTTTGGTGAGGGCTCCGACCAGGTCGCTGCCCCGGGTGATGGCCGGGCCGCTGGTGGCGTGGACGCTGGAGCCCATCTCGGAGGCGATGACATGGGCGAGGGTGGTCTTGCCCAGCCCGGGCGGGCCGTGCAGGAGGATGTGCTCGACGCACTCGCTGCGCTGGCGGGCGGCCTGGATCGTGATGCGCAGGCGTTCGATGAGTTCGGACTGGCCGACATACTCCGCGATGTCGCGCGGGCGGAGGGACCAGTTGGCGCGGTCCTCCTCCGGGGTGGTGGCGGTGGGCGCGATCCATCGCTGGGTGGCCATGAACGGGTCAGTGTACCCCAGGGGCGGCGGTACCATCGGGCGCATGACGAGGTGGAACACGACGCTCCTCCGCTCCGGGCGGTTCTGGCTCGACGCGGGGTGCATGTTCGGGATCATCCCCCGCGTGGTGTGGATGAAGTGGTTCCCGGCGTCGGGGGACGGCGCGATTGATGCCGCCAACCGCATGCCGCTCCAGCAGAACGGGCTGCTGCTGGAGTCGGGCGGGCGGCTGGTGGTGGTGGAGGTGGGGATCGGCGACAAGTTCGGGGCGAAGGAAGCCGCGATGTACTCGCAGGCGTGCCGCCCGGACGGCCGGCCCCGCGCGGTGCACGATGCCCTCGCGGAGCATGGCGCACGCCCGGAGGATGTCAATGCGGTGATCGTCACCCACCTGCACTTTGACCACGCGGGCGGGCTGACGCGCCTGGACCCGGCCCATCCGGATCGGCCCCGCCTGACCTTCCCGAACGCGGAGATCTTCGTGCAGCGCCGCGAGATCGAGGACGCGCTCGCGGGGCGCTCAACGATGAACAAGACCTACCTGCCCGGGCACCTGACGCCCGAGGTGCGCGAGCGGTTCCGCCCCGTCGATGGCGAGCGCGAGGTGCTGGCGGGGATCACCGTGTTCCCGACTCCGGGGCACACCTGGGGTCAGCAGTGCGTGCGGTTCGCCGACCGCAAGGGGCGCACGGTGTGCTTCGTGAATGATGTGATGCCCACCGCCCGTCACGCGAGGCCGACGACGAACCTGTCGTACGATGTCGAGCCCTACACCTCGATGCTCGAGCGCGCGAAGCTGCTGGAACGGGCGGAGCGGGAGCGCTGGACGCTGGTGCTCGACCACGAGGACGGGCACCCGGTGTTCACCGTCGGGCGCGACGCGGAGAACCCCAAGGCCCACGCTCTGGTGCGGGCGGAGTTGTAGCGGGCGGTGGGGGGTGTG
>DOJA01000195.1 GCA_003511945.1 Phycisphaerales bacterium
CGCGGGATTGTAGTGGGGGGCGCGGGTCAGGCGTCCCGGGGCGTGTCGCGGACCTCGACCTCCTCGATGACCCGGCGCCGGAGGACGAGGGTGCGTCCGGAGTCATCGACGCGTGTGCCCTGCTCGGCGTGGTCGCGGAGGATCGTCGGGCCTGGAGCGCCTGTTGGATCGGACCTGACGGCGCCGACGATGTGGCCGACAAAGCGTCCGAGGTTGCGCATCAGCGAGCCGCGGGGGGAGGGTTTCGGCACGCGGCGATGATAGGGCGATCGGCGCTCCCGGCGCTCAGGGGCAGGGCTGCAGCCAGTTCACCAGGACGGCGGAGATGTCGTCGAAGTCGACATCCCCGTCCTGGGTGGCGTCGCCGAACGGGCCGATGGTGCGCCAGTTCTGCAGGACAGCGACGATGTCGTCGAAGTCGACGGTGCTGTCGCTGTTCGTGTCGCCCGTGCAGCGGGCCTTGGGGGCGGGCGCCTGGGCTGCGCCCTGGACCTCGGTGATCGCGCCCGGTGTGAAGAGCTGGAGGGTGACGGTTCCGCTGGTGGGCGGGGCGTTGGCGGTGAACCAGAAGGAGTAGACGGTGCCCCAGCGGAGGGGATTGGCGCCGGTCTTCCAGCGGACGCCCTCCGCGGTGCGCTCGGCTCCCCAGGGGTCGTTGTCGATGGGGCCTCCCCCGCCCGCGACGGGCTGGTTGAGGAACTCGCGGTCGTGCTCCGGGGCGCTGAAGCCGATGTCGGAGATGGCGATGCCGAAGGCGGCGGGGATGTCGAAGGCGCCGACCTGTCGCGCCATGTCGACATTCATGAGCGCGTACTCGTACCGCCAGGTGCCGTCCTTGTTGTCGATCGCCTCGCTGGAGAGGAAGCACCGCCCGTCGGGCGCGAACCCGCGGCTGACAGGGAAGAACTGCGCCAGCGTCGTCACCTGGGCCGTGGGGCTGGCGCCCTGGATGGCGAACCCGGGGAGCGGCGCAGTGGACCGTGCGGGCTGATCGAAGGCCCACACGCCCGCGGTCTGTCCGAGGACGCCAAAGGGCTTCCAGGCGGCGCTGTTCAGGGGGTTGGCGTCGTCGCGGGCGATGTAGAAGGCCTCGTAGAAGTACTCGGCGCCGTCGTTGAGCGCGGGGTCGAGGTCGGCGTCGCGGACGCGGATGAGGCGGCTGGTGGGCGTGTCCCCCCCGGGGATGCCGGTCTGGAGGATCGAGCCGTTGAAGTCCCAGGCGCCGGTCCAGGGGTTGACCTCGAAGCGCGGGCCGAGCCCGCTCTGGTTCGCGTTGACGCTGGGGGTGTAGGTGTCGGTGCAGCCGACTCCGAGGAACTCGCCGCTCGTGGCGTTGCAGAAGCCCCCGCACTGGGCGTCGCTGAGGGCGAAGAAGCCGTGCTTGACCCAGGACTGCCCGATCTGAGTGAATCGCCCGTCGCGGAGCCGGTAGATGTTCATGGCGATGAAGGGGTGGCGCACATCGGGCGCGCTCCGCCAGGCCATGGCGCGGGAGCCGATGTTCCACGAGGTGGTGCCGAGCGAGAGCCCGGCGACATCGAACTCCCGGGCCCGCTGCTCGAGGCCGTAGACCTCGCAGAGGGTGATGTCGCCCCCGTTCGTGCCGCCGCTGGTGTCTTCGAACTCGAAGCGGAGCGAGTTCCACACCATGTCGGCGAGCCCCGGCGCGTCGTCGACGGATTCGTAGAACTCGAGTTGCCACTGGCCCGCGGGGTCGGCGCCGCTCATCCGGAAGTCGGCGTTGATGAGGGTTGTGCCGTTGGCGACGAAGGCGCTGGTGTAGGCCAGCCGCACATCGACGAAGGCGCCGTCGGGCCGGCGCACCCGGGCGTAGCAGTGCCCGGGCTTGGTGGCGACGCCATTGGGGTTGGTCCACTCGCCGATGATGTGGACGGCGCCGAGGGTGTACCCGCCGGTGAGTGTGAAGGTTCGGGTGTCGTTGTCCGCGTCGCCCTTGCGATCGACGGACTCGACGCCGGCGAGGGTGCGCGTCTCGCGCACGCCGGCGCGCGCGGGGAGGTGCCCGAGCCCGATCAACGCGCTCGCCGCGCCCAGCGCGGCGTGAACCCAGCCGCTTCTCATCCCGCTCTCTCCACCACCAACGCCCGTTCTGGTCCACCCGCCCGGGCCGCCGGCGCAACACAACCGGCCCCGCCCCCGCGCCCGACCTCTCGGACCGGCGAAGGGCGGCACCGGGGTGACTCTAGCCGCCAGGGGAGCCCGGGTCGGCGCGATGAGGACGGGGATGGAGAATTGTCGCGCCGTGTGAAGTTGGGGAAAGGCAAGCGCTGCGCGTCATCGGAAGCAATGAGGCGCGAGAGGGGTCGTTCGGCGCGCTGGTTCAATGAGTCAGGGGCGGTTCTATGGCGTCGCCGGGCGCTTGTATCATGCTGATGCAGAGCTGCGCTCTGTCGCGCTGCTCCGCGGTCGCGTCGGGCATGGCGAGGACCGCGGAAAAATCGGCGATCGCCTTGTCGGGCTTGCCCGTCTGCCCGTAGGTGACCCCGCGATTGACGAGGGCCATGGCCCGCTGCTCCGCGGGCGCGTCGGGCATGGCGAGGACCGCGGAATAGTCGGCGAGCGCCTCGTCGGGCTTGCCCGTCTGCCCGTAGGTGACGCCGCGGTTGACGAGGGCCATGGCCCGCTG
>DOJA01000304.1:0-2746 GCA_003511945.1 Phycisphaerales bacterium
ATCTTCGAAGCGACGCACGGCACGGCGCCGAAGTACGCGGGGAAGGACCAGGTGAACCCCGGGTCGGTGATCCTGTCGGGGGAGATGATGCTGCGGTACATGGGGTGGACGGAGGCCGCGGACCTGATCATCCGTGGGATGGACGGGGCGATCGGCGCGAAGACGGTGACCTACGACTTCCACCGGCTGATGGAGGGGGCGACGCTGGTGAAGTGCTCGGAGTTCGGAGAGGCGGTGGTGCGGGGGATGGGGTGAGATCAGTCGGCGAGAAGCCGAGCCAGGCGAGCCGTGAGCCGGTCGATGTTCGTGGTCTGACACTCCCAGATGACCAGGATCCTCCAGCCGTCCCGCCGCAGCTTTGCGCAGGTCTGCCGATCGCGTTCTTTGTTTCGCGCGAGCTTCGAATCCCAATACGCACGGTTCGTCTTGGGTCTTCGGGCGCCGCGCTTGCAGTTGTGCTGGTGCCAGAAGCAGCCGTGAACGAACACGATCCGCTTCCGTGATCGGAGCACGATGTCGGGGCATCCTGGCAGATGGGCGACATGAAGCCGATAGCGACAACCCAAGGCAGACATGACCCGGCGGACGATGACTTCTGGCGCTGTGTCTCGGCTTCGAACCCGTGACATCGTCCAGCTTCGTACGGCGTCAGGAGTGATTCGGGGAGTGCTCACAAGACTTCGATGCGTAGCGACGGGTCTGATTCGACCGCCTCAATCCGAAGGTTGTATCGTTCGATGATCGCACGAAATACTTCGTGCGGCTCGATGTCGCGATCTCCGCTGATCTCAAGCACATTGCACTCGATGAAATCCTCGATCGCCTGCATTGACACGAACTGAGCCAATCCCATGTCTTCCGCCACCGCGCGAATCGCGGGCAGGCGAGGACGCGGGACCACGAGCACCGGCCGGAGCCCGCGCTCGTGGTTCTCGGCGCACTTCCTGAGGACGGCCCCGGATGGCGAAGCGGTAATGTGGTACACGGCCTTGCCGATCATGTAGTCGCCTGATCGTCCGGTCTGCTGGTCGCCCGCGTGCCCGGGCAACAATTGAATGTCCCGCCCGGGATGACGCTCTTCCAGCTTTGCGCCGACGAGGTGTTGCTCGACGCGCCCGCCCGATTTCCCCTCTGACATTTGGAGCACGCTCCCGACCCAGGCGCCCGGAGCATGGTCGGCCTTCAGCGCGACCTGGATGTGCTTTCGAGCGAGCCACTTCTCCGCCTCGATTCGCAACATCGCTGCGGCGCGGAGAATCTGGTCCCCGCGAACTTCCTCCGACAGACCCGAGAGCATCCGCCCGCCGTCCGTGCATGAGACAAACCGTTCTCCGAACGACAGATTGCTTCGTGAAGTAACTTCCTTCAGGAAGGTCCTGGGGACGCCGAACCGCTCCAGCACATCTCCCAGCCCGGACCGCGTGTTCGCGATCTCGCCTCCAGCCCGTGTCAGGTACAGATCGGATGCGAGCGGACAGTGCCTGCTCATGTGGTCGAGCATGACCAACCCTGCCGCGATCCACTGGCGGGAGGGCTTTCCGGCGCGGTACTCCTCGATGTATCGCTCCACGCCGCGCAGGAAATCGCTCGGAGCACTCATGTTGACTCGTGGATTCTTTGAGCGGGGTGATTCAGCCGGTGCGTCGCGATCCACTCAATGACCGTCGCGCACACCGCGTCCCCGAAGCCGAACAAGGCATCGTTGAGCGACCCAGTGACTCGGAACCCGTCGGCGCCCATCAGGCGGGCGCATTCGTGCGGGGTCAGTAGGCGTGCTCTCATCTCTCCGTAGCCAGTCTGGAACAGTATCTGTCGTCCGCTGCCGCCTTTGGGCGTGCGCAAGCAGCCGGCGACGCCATCCACTCGCAGTTCGCCCATCGATCGCTTCGTGCCGTCCGCTTGCACGCGGACTCTGCGGAAGACAGTCCCGTGGCTCCACGCTCCTCGGTCGACATGCTGAAGCACCCAAGACTGGTGCTTCGCGCTCATCTGACCGTAGAGATACGCGACGCGATCAGGCGACCACCACGCTGCATCGTCCGCGGGCAGTTCGTCAAGGATGTCTCGGAGCGAGTTGGAAGACCTCATTGGCGGCTCGGGCAATGCTCGAAGTCCCCACGCGATCTCGGGGTGCTCTCGAATGAACCGCGTGAGCTGCCCCGGACGGGTTCTCGATTCAGAGCAATCAGCGTTGCGAGGACCGCCGAGTTCGCCGACCACGAACAGCCGAGGCCGGCTCTGCGGAACAAACCATCGTGCGTCCATTACGAAAGGATCAACGGAGTATCCGAGGTCGCTCAGCGCCCGCATGGCCTGCGCAAAGTCGGCTCCGCCGTGCGATGTCAGGAATCCCACGACATTCTCCAGCATCACGAGACGGGGGCGTCGATCGCCCATCCGCACGAGCAGGCGGTGGAAGCCCCAGAAGGCGGAGGACTCGCCGCTGTTCAGACCTCTCCGACCGCCCGCTACGGACAGGTCTGTGCATGGAAACGATGCGGTCGCAAGATCGACGGTCGGCATATCGACTGCATCGAGTGCGTGGACATCGCCCAAACGGAAATGTTCGTGGGCGTCACCGAAGTGTGCGTCGTACTGGCGAAACTTCTTGTCATCGATGTCGTTCGCGAATGCGACTCGCCATCCCGCGCGTTCCAAGCCGAGCCGAACCAGCCCGATCCCCGCGAAAAACTCGGCGAATGTCGGTTGGTGGGTCCTGATCCGGGCCTCCGCCCGCCGCGTCCAA
>DOJA01000304.1:2801-5947 GCA_003511945.1 Phycisphaerales bacterium
GCTCCGGTGTAAGCACGCGCCCGCCCGCCGCGTCCACAGTCCGTTCTGGACGGTCGTCATCCCAACATCATACGAACAGCCATTCGATTCATCACCTCCCCCCCAGAGGAGTATCCTCCCGCGATGCGCCGGCCCCGGCCCATGGCGATTTTCATTCTGGCGGCCCTCCCCGGCGCCCCCGGAGCCCCCGGAGCCCTCGCCGCCAACCCCATCCCCTTCCCGCACCCGCAGATCACCGAGGTCCTGTTCAATGTCCCAGCGGGCGACGCGGGCGACGCCAGCGCCGACGGCACGCGCGACGCCACCGGCGATGAGTTCATCGAGATCGCCAACCCGTTCGACAAGCCAATCAACCTCAAGGGCTATGTCCTCAGCAGCCGCCTGTCGTCCCCGGCGAAGGACACCGCCAAGGGCGTGCGCTTTGCCTTCCCCGAGTGCGAACTGCCCGCGCACGGGGTCGCGGTGGTGTTCAACGGGTTTGGACACGCGCCGCCCGGCCCTGTGGGCACCGAGCAGCAGCCCCCGCCCGGCCCGAACGAGCGCTTCGCCGGCGCGCTCGTCTTCGTCACCCCCGCCGGCGCCAAGCACAGGGCGCTCAGCAACGCGGGCGACTTCATCCTCCTCACCGCGCCCGACGGCGCCCCCGTCGATGTCGTCACTTGGGGCGAGCCCCAACCCGGGCCGCCGAAAGCCGCCCTGAGGACCGAGACCGTCCCCGCCAACCCCAAGGGCAGCGTGCAGCGCCTCGAACCCGATGCGCCCATGGAGCCCCACGCCGCGATCGACGCGAAGCCCTTCAGCCCGGGCGTGATCCCCGAGCGAGCCGCCCGCTGACGCCGACGGATACACTGTGCCTCCCTCCCCGAAGCGGGACGCGAAAGGGCGCCGATGGCCTGGATCACCAAGAACTCAGGGACCGCCCGCATCGAGCGCCGCGCCGAGCCCTATCTCTCCGAGAAGGTCAAGGCCCACATCACCTCCACCTACTTCCCCCGCTACGAGACCCGCCAGGGCGCTCTGCTGCCCACACTCCACGCCGTCCAGGCCGAGGTCGGTTGGCTGCCCCACCAGGCGCTCATCGAGATCGCCGCTTTCCTCGGGCTCACCCCCGCCGATGTCATCGACACCGCCTCCTTCTATGAGGAGTACTGGCTCAGGCCCAAGGGCAAGCGCGTTGTCTGGGTCTGCCGCTCGATCGCCTGCGAGTTCTGCGGCCACCGGGACATCCTCAACGCCTGCAGGCAGACCCTGGGCGTCGAACCGGGCGAGACGACCGACGACGAGGAGTTCACGCTCATGGAGATCGAGTGCCTCGGCTCCTGCGGCACGGCCCCCGTCGCCCTCATCGACCACACCCTGCACGAGAACCTCACGCCCCGGTCGATGCAGCAGGCCCTGCACGACGCGAGGGCGGACAAGGGCGGGCACGCGGGGCACTAAGGTCCCTCACAGAATGGCCTCGCCTCCCCGGTGGGACGGGCGGCCCGCCCGTCTCTTCCGACCCTCCCGAAGTGACTCTGTGAGGGGCACTAACAACGGCTCCCAGAATGACCTGCCCCCGCTGGTGGGACAGGCGTCCCGCCTATCGCTCCGGCCCTCTCCGAGTCATTCGGTGAGCGGCTATCTTTCCTGCGATGCCGGGGATCAGCCGACTCAGCTTCGAATCATTCCGAATGATCGTCGCGCGTGATGTGGCGCGGCCGGAATCCCTGCATCGCGCCTCTACGCTGATCCTCGGCGCGGGCTTCAGCGTGCCCCTTGTGCCCACGGTTGACCAGATGGTCCGGAGCGATATCGCCCGCTGGCTTCACGAGGCCGAGTCCGTCCCCGCGACTGACAAGCCCCCCATCGAGGACTTCCAGCGCGCCCTCTGGAAATCCGTGCTCGAACATCAGAAGCTGGACTCGGAACTCCGCTTCGAAATCGACCCCGCGTCTGGCCTTCCCGCCGCAACGAGCCCATCCAACTTCTGGAACGCCTACCGCGCCGTCATGAGCGACGGCTGCCCGCACGGCCTGCACACGCTGCACCTCCGGCGCGAGTACTTCCGCTCCCTCATCCGCGCGATCGGCAAGCGGATGAACGGCGCCCATCTCTACCTCGCGGCCCTGGCCGCGGAGCAGCCGCGATTCTGCCGCACCATCTTCACCACGAACTTCGACCCGCTCCTTCAGCGCGCGCTCCAGCTCGCCGACCGCGCGTACATGATCTCCGACCGCCCCGAGGTGCTCGAAACCCCGGACGACGACACCGGCGGCGCCATCCACCTCATCTACACCCACGGCACAGCGGCCCGCTACCGCATGCTCAACTCGAAGGAGGAGATCGACAGCGCCGCCGACAAGAACGGGCCGTTGCTCGTCCACTACCTCAAGACGCACCCCGTCATCGTCATGGGCTGGGGCGGCGCGGAGGATGCGCTCATGCGGGCCTTGCTCGCCGTGCCGCAGTTCGACTGCGGGCTCTACTGGTGCGGCACGGCGCCCGACCCCACCGCCGTCGGAGCCCTCTCGCCCGAAGCGAAGCAATTGCTCTCACACACTCGGGGGACGCACTATGTCCACATCGTCTCCGCCGATCAAACGATGGCCGACCTCTACCGTGCCGTCACCGGGCACGCCTTCCCGCGCCTCCTGCGCGAGCCCATCGAGGTTGTGATGGACCAGATCAGCGGGCTGGAACTGGACGGCGTGCGCCTCCGCCGCGAAGCGCTCACCCCCCCGCGTCCCCCTGGCGGCGGAGGCGGCACCGCTTCCTCCGAGGAACAGTCCTTGACCGAGATTCGCGATGATGTCCTTCGGCGCCTCAAGCTCGCCGCCGAGGCGTTCGGCCGTGTTGATGCAACGACTCCTCCGCCAGTGTCCATCGCTCTGTCCGCGTTCGCACAAGCGACCGACCGGTACTGGGCCGAAGACTGGGAGCAGGCACTGACATTGTTCACAAGCGCGATCGAAGCCACGCCCGGGCTGCCCGCCGCGGAACGAGCCACCGCGATGTTCCGACGCGCCTATGCCTCTGGGCAGACGGGCAAGCCCGACGAGGCGATCGCCGACTACTCCGCGGTCCTCGCCATGCCCGACGCGCCCGCGGAGCAGCGGGCCATGGCCCTCGTCAACCGCGGCTTCACCTACGGGCAGACGGGCAAG
>DOJA01000353.1:0-6939 GCA_003511945.1 Phycisphaerales bacterium
GGAGCGGGCCGGGGGTGGAGTGGGTGAAATACCTGCTCGGGGCGCGCGAGAGCCGCGCGCGGGCGTCGTCTGATGGGGGAGCGGGGCCGACGGAGGCCCCGACAGAGCGAAACGCGGGGTCAATGAAGGAGCAGCCCATGATCCGTCGAACGATGTTGAGTCTTGTCGCCGCCTCGGTCCTGTGCGCGGCGCCGAACGGGCGTGCCCAGCCCGCGTCGAACCCCGCGGCGCCCCCGCCCCAGCAGGCGGAGGCGAGGGTGTCGATCCGCTTCCCGGGCGGCTCGATCGCGGAGTACACCGCTGCAGTGAAGAAGGCGTTCCCTGGGGCGAACATCGCCGTCGCCCCGGGAGTCGAGTTGGTCCGCATCGCTCCGGTCGAACTGACGAGCGTCAACTTCAATGAAGCGATGTTCGCCATCCCCACCCTGAGCGAGAGCCCGGTGTCGGTGGACTGGTTCAGCACCACGGCTCTGGTCGACGGGGCGGCGGCGGTCCGCCACGGGCGGGAGCAGCGGGCCGAACTGCGGGTGTGGCCGATGTCGCAGCTGCTCACCCAGGTCAAGCCCGAGGACGCGCTGTCGGCGATCCAGACGGCGGTGGACATGGTGCAGCAGGGCGCGGAGATCAAGTTCCACAAGGACACTCAGATCCTGCTGGTCCGGGGCACGCCCGATCAGCTGGACGCGATCAACCAGGTAATCAACCGGATGCTGGAGAACTCCGCCGCCTTGCGGGGCGAGGGCCGGGGGGCGGGAGAGGACGCGGTGCGTGGCCTGAGAGCGGAGCGCGAGCAGTTGCTCCAACGGGTCCGGGATCTTGAGGCGCAGGCGTGGCAGTTCCAGGAGCGCCAGTCGTCGAAGCGATGAACGACAACCGTCGGAGCCCTCGGGCGTGGCCAGCGAACCGCTCTCAGCCCTGCTCGAACGGATCGCCTCGGGGGACCCCGGGGCGTTTTCCGCGTGGTACGACGAGTGGTTCGATCAGGCGCTGGCCTCGGCCCGGCGTGCGGCCCGGGGGGATGAGCACGCGGCGGCGGACCTCGCGCAGGAGGTTCTCATGCGGTTCGTGCGCAAGACGCCCATCCTCGAAACCCCGGCGGCGATGGGCGCGTGGCTGAAGCGGGCGTCGCTCACGGTGGCCATCGATCGCGCCCGCGCCGAGGCCCGCCGCCGGGCGCGGGAGGCCCGGCGCTCGACCGTCCCCCACACGGCGGCTGGGGCGGATGCCGAACGCCTCGACTGGCTCCGCGCCGAGCTTGAAGGGGTGGACGGC
The DNA here is from genome assembly GCA_003511945.1 of Phycisphaerales bacterium. Lineage (GTDB taxonomy): Bacteria > Planctomycetota > Phycisphaerae > Phycisphaerales > UBA1924 > UBA11155. The sequence continues at coordinate 1,273 of DOJA01000353.1, forward strand.
GCGAGCGAGTCGATGCTGTTCGAACGGTTCGGGCTGGGGCGGACACTGGCGGAGATCGGCCGGGCGCTGGGGCTCTCGCCCAGCGCGGTGGACGGGCGGATCGGACGGACCATCAGGGCGCTCCGCAAGCGGGCGGAGGAGGCATTCAATGAGCGATGAGCGCAGGGACGATTCGGGCCTGAGGTCGGCGCTGCTGCCGGGGCTGCTGACGGAACTGGGGCGGGTGCGGGCACGGCGCGAAGCGCGGCGCCGCGCGGTGGCGGGCGTGTGCGCGGGGCTGTTGGCGCTGGGCGCCATCCTCGGGACGCAACTACCGCTGGTGCGCGGGCCGCGCGGGCCGATCGCCTTGACGGAGCCGCCCGCGAAGACGGTGGTCCTGGTCGTCACGAGCGACCCGGGGGCTCTGGCGCGGGCGTCGGCCCTGGGTGTGCCCCAGACGACGGTGGAAGTGCTGGACGATCGGGCGCTGCTGGACCTGCTCGCGACGGCCGGGCGCCCGGCGGGGCTGATCCGGTCGGGCGGGCGCACGCGGCTGAGCCGCGATGTCACCGACCCCTGGCCCGAAGGGCGGGGCTGAAACGGAGCGCGATTGGGGTTCGTGCGCAGGGCGACGAAGGGGCAGAGGCGGATTGAAGGCCCGCCCCACCAAAGCGTGTGGCGATCCTGGCTGAGGCCCCTTCGCATCGCTCCCAGAACCACTCCGAGAGCAACGCGAGAGACGGGCGGGCCGCCCGTCCCACCGAGGAGGGGAGGTCATTGTGTGCGGGGCGCTTCAGCGCAGCGCGCGGATAAAGCGGTCCATCGCGCCCAGCCCTTTGCGGATCTCATCTTCCGAGCAGGCAAAGGTCACGCGGACGCAGCGCTCGCCGCCCGCGCCGAAGTCCTCGCCGGGGACGACCGCGACATGGGCCTCTTCCAGCAGGGTCCCGGCGAAGGACGCCGCGGAGTCGATCCGGCGTCCGGCGGGGCTCTGTCGCCCGAAGCAGCAGGAGATGTCCGGGAAGGCATAGAACGCGCCGGTGGGGCGCGGGCACACGATCCCTGGGATGGCCTTGAGGAGGGCGTAGGTGATCTTCGCGCGGGATTCGTACTCGCGGCGCATCGCTTCGACCTCGGCGGCGCACTCGGTGAGGGCCGCGCGGATCGCGGGGAGTTCGAAGGTGGCGATGCTGGTCGTGGACTGGCTCTGCAGCGTGGCCACCGCCTTGGCGACCTTCAGGCCGAAGCCGGCGCTCCCCGCGAGGTACCCGATGCGCCAGCCGGTCATCGCGTAGGCCTTTGAAAGACCGTTCACCGTGACCGTCCGCTCGGCGATCTCGGGCACGCTGCCGATCGAGAAGTGGGGGATGCCGGCGTAGATGATCTTCTCGTAGAGTTCGTCGCTGACGACCACCAGGTTCGGAGCGATCGTCGCGGCGGCGCGGGCGACCACGCCCGCGATGGCGCGGAGTTCGCTCTCGTCGTACATCGTTCCCGTGGGGTTGCCCGGGGAGTTCAGGATCAGCACGCGGCTGTTGGGAGTGATGGCCCGCTCGAGCGCCGCGGGGGTCACTTTGAAATCGGCGCCGGCGATGGTGGGGATCTCGACGACCCGCCCCTGCGCCAGCTCGGTCATCGGGGCGTAGGACACCCACGCGGGCGTGGGCAGCAGCACCTCCGCGGGGGCTCCACCCGGGGACGGGGGATCGATCAGGGCCTGGAGCAGGAGCGCGAGGGACTGCTTGCCGCCCGAGGAGATGACCACATGGTCGGGCGTCACCCCCGGGAGCCGGTTCTCGCGCGTGAGTTTGTCCGCGATGACCTTGCGGGTCGCGGGGTCGCCCGGGACCGGGGCGTACTTGGTCTCACCCCGCCGAAGGGCCTCGATCAGGGCGTCTTTCACTCGCTGGGGCGTGTCAAAGTCCGGCTCCCCGGCGGCGAAGGAGACCACCTCGACGCCCTGGGCCTTCAGTTCCCTGGCCTTGGCGGTCACCGCAAGGGTGGTCGAGGGTTTCAGGGAGCCCGCCCGGCGTGAGACTTCCATGGGGGCAGGGTATCGTCCGCGCGCGCTCCGAGGGTGCAATCGGGGATGGCCTGCGTCCGGTCCCGGCGGGCGGGTTGAAGCGGTGTCTCACGGGCGGTACACTGTTCGGCTCCGATCGTTTGGATTTTGTTCGTTGATTGTGTTGAGCCCCATTCCTCCACGCACGGTCATTTCGATTTATGCCAATCTCCTCTGAGCGTCGCCTGAAGATCGTCAGCGAGTACCGCACCCACGGCGCGGACACGGGTTCTCCGGAGGTCCAGGTGGCGCTGCTCACCGAGGACATCCGTGACCTGACCGAGCACATGAAGGTGCATCAGCACGACTACGCGACCAAGCGCGGCCTGATGGCGAAGGTCAGCCGTCGCACGCGGCTCACGAACTACCTCAAGCGCATCGACCGCGAGCGGTACCTGACGCTGATCCAGCGTCTGGGTCTGCGCAAGTAAGCAACTGAACCCCCGACGGGCGACCGCCGGGGGTTTTTTTCAAGTCGCACTCCGCCCGGCCGATCGGGCCTCCGGACGGCAGTAGGCAACACGCATCGTCGGCGCGTGGTCCCGCCATCCGCCGCGTTCTCCGCTGCGGGTTGCCTTCTGCCTTTTTCCGGGCCGTTCGCGTCGGGCCTTCGCCCCCAAGAAGAGGGCGAGCGTCCCGCCATCGTCTGCGCGGGGGCGCTCCCCGACGGGGCAGGAAAGGCAGCGTTCGACATGTCGGAGATCACCGTCCAGCGCGAGATCGGCGGGCGCACGCTCATCCTCCAGACCGGGAAGATCGCCAAACTGGCGACCTCCTGCGTCATGGCGACCTACGGCGGGACCACGGTGCTGGCCTCCGTCGTGCGGGCCAAGCCCCGCGAGGGGCTGGACTTCTTCCCGCTCCAGGTCGACTACCGCGAGAAGACCTCGGCGGCGGGCAAGTTCCCCGGCGGGTTCCGCAAGCGCGAGGGCGCCCCGAACGAGAAGGAAATCCTCACCATGCGGATGATCGATCGCCCGATCCGTCCGCTGTTCCCCGACGGGTTCATCGACGAGGTGCAGATCCAGTGCTGGGTCATGAGCCACGACGGGGAGAACGACAGCGATGTGCTCGCGGGCACGGCGGCGTCGGCGGCGCTGGCGATCACGGACCTGCCCTTTGAGGGTCCGATCGCGACCGTGCGGATCGGGCGGATCCACACGGACGACGGGCCGCGCTATGTGATCAACCCCACCGTCACCCAGATGGAGTACTCCGACCTTGACCTTGTGCTCTCGGGCCACGCCGACGGGATCAACATGATCGAGGTCGGGGCGGCGGAACTGCCCGACGACGCGGTGCTGGGGGCGATCGAGTTCGGGTACGGGCAGATCAAGCAGGTGCTCGAGCTGATCGACGACCTGAAGTCCCGGGCCGGGAAGCCGGTGCGGATGGGCGAACTCGCCCTCCCCCCCGACGATGTCGTGGCGATGGTGAAGAAGGTGGCCCACGCCGACATGGTCACGGCGCGGAAGATCAAGAGCAAGCAGGAGCGTTCCGACGCGGTCGACGCGCTCCGCGAAAAGGTGCTCAGCGAGCACTTTGCGGAGAAGACCGACGGGACCTTCGGCGAGTGGAAGCAGTCCGCCGCCCGACGCGCCCACGCGAAGGAGGCGTTCCGCAAGCTGGAAAAGAAGGTCACCCGCCAGCTCATCGTCGAGCAGGGCATCCGGGCCGACGGGCGCAAGTTCGACCAGATCCGCCCGCTGCACATGGAGGTCGGGTACTTCCAGCGGACGCACGGCTCGGCGCTCTTCCAGCGGGGCGAGACGCAGTCGCTGGTCACCTGCACGCTGGGCACCGGGCGCGACGAGCAGATCATCGACGGCCTGCTGCCCGAGTACTCCAAGAAGTTCTACCTGCACTACAACTTCCCGCCCTTCTGCACGGGCGAGGCCGGGCGCATCATGGGCCCGGGCCGGCGCGAGATCGGCCACGGCGCGCTCGCCGAGCGCTCCCTGCTCGGGATCCTCCCGTCGGCGGAGCAGTTCCCCTACACCGTCCGCATCGTGAGCGACATCACCGAGTCCAACGGCTCGTCGTCGATGGCCTCCGTCTGCGGCGGGTGCCTGGCGCTCATGGACGCGGGCGTCCCGATCACCAACACCTGCGCGGGCATCTCGGTCGGGCGCTTCACCGATGAGAACGACCAGAACGAGGTCTTCGTCACCGACATCATCGGCGAGGAGGACTTCTTCGGGGACATGGACTTCAAGGTCTCCGGCACGCGCGCCGGCATCACCGGGATCCAGCTGGACCTCAAGGCCCGCGGGCTGGGCATCGCCCAGGTCGAGCGCATCTTCGAGCAGGCCCGCAAGGGGCGCCTGCAGATCATCGAGCAGATGGAGGCGATCATCCCCGCGCCCCGCGAGGAGATCAGCCCCTACGCGCCACGCCTCGAAAAGCTGATGATCAACCCCGAGAAGATCGGCAAGCTCATCGGCCCCGGCGGGAAGACCATCCGCGCCATCCAGGAAAAGTGGGGCGTCACCATCGATGTCGAGGACGACGGCTCGGTGGTCATCGCGGCCACCTCCGGCCCCGCGCTCGACGGGGCCAAGTCCGAGGTCGAAGCGCTCGCCGCGGAGATCAAGGTCGGGACGGTCTTCAACGGCAAGGTTGTGTCGATCAAGGACTTCGGCGCGTTCGTCGAACTCGCGCCGGGCACCGACGGCATGTGCCATGTCTCCGAGCTGGCCGATGGTTATGTCAAGTCGGTCTCGGAGGTGGTGCGTCTGGGTGATGAGATCCGGGTCAAGGTCATCAGCATCGATGATCAGGGCCGGATCAAGCTCAGCCGCAAGGCGGTGCTGATTGAGGAAAAGGCCCAAGCCGCCGGGGCGGGCAAGGCCTGATCCCGGATTCAGATTGATCGGAGCGGCCGATCGGGTTAGGTTATCACACCTGAGGTCGAGGTTTCCCCGCGCCGGCGCGGGGAGCGCGTGCGTGTCGACCACTCGGGCGCGGTCCGGAGCGCCCGAGCCGTGTGTGTGAAGCGGGTTCGTGTGCCCTGGTGCAACGGGCCGGGATCCGACAACCCGATCGACAGGCCGCGAGGGTCGTCCCGCAGATGGGGAGGCCTCACGCGGCGGCGAGGCTCCTATGAGCGAATCCGCGGATCAGGTGCTCACCGGTGTCGAAGGTCAGGTGAAGTGGTTCGATCCGAAGAAGGGATTCGGGTTCATCGTGGGGCCGCAGGGGCAGGATGTCTTTGTTCATTACACGCAGATCGATGGCGACGGGTTCCGCGTGCTGAAGGACGGGGCCACGGTGCGCTACGACGCGGCGCTCAGCGACAAGGGTTGGCACGCGACCCGCGTGGAGCGGGTCGAGCAGATCGAGGTCAAGGCCCGCCAGCCGGGCACGCACACGAACTCGCCACGCCGGTAGGCGACGGCGCCCGCCCGGGCGGGTGAGCGCTCTATCGTTCGCACCATGAACTTCTGGGTCGGATTGCTGCTCGGGCTGGCGCTGTGCGCGGGCGTTGGCCTGCCCGGATGGCGGGCGTCGCTGCGCTCGCAGGTGCGCCGAGCGCGCCTGGCGGAGCGCCGGGCGCGCCGGGCCGAGCGCCTCGCGGAGATCGGCGCCATGACCGGGGGGCTCGCGCACGAGATCAAGAACCCGCT
>DOJA01000353.1:6992-7314 GCA_003511945.1 Phycisphaerales bacterium
GCGCACGAGATCAAGAACCCGCTTTCGACCATCGGGCTCAACGCGCAGCTGCTCGCCGAGGGGATCGGCGAGCTCAGCGTCGATGACTACGAGAAGCACCGGCTGGTGCGCCGGCTCGAGGGCGTCCGGCGCGAGGTGGACCGCCTCCGCGACATCCTCCAGGATTTTCTCCGCTTCGCGGGCGAGGTGCGACTGGATGTGAAGCCCACCGACCTCAACGCGCTGGTCGAGGAACTGGTCGACTTCTATTCGCCCCAGGCGCAGCAGCGGGGCGTCTCGATCCGCACGGACCTGGCGCCGGGGGGCACGGGGGGCACGGGGG
>DOJA01000242.1:0-180 GCA_003511945.1 Phycisphaerales bacterium
CGGAAGTCCCCACCCCCACCAGCGGCTTGATGATCGTGTTCCCCTGCACCTCGTGGTCGTATTGGCGCACGATCCACCGCTTGGAAGCGATGTTCGGGTGCGCCAGCAGCCGCAAGAGCGTCCCCCGCACATCCAACTTCTCCCCACTCGATGGCTCGACGCCTTGATGCCTCGATGCCT
>DOJA01000242.1:328-2534 GCA_003511945.1 Phycisphaerales bacterium
CGATGCCTTCTTCTCCCCACTCGCTGCCTCGATGGCTTGATGCCTCGATGCCTTCCCTCCGCCCCACACCGCCTCGCGCGTCGGCATCGGGATGCCCTCGTGGAGGAACTCCATCGACAGGCGCCCGACCTCCTGGCCGCGGAAGTGCAGGACCAGGTCTCTGTCGGGCGTGCCGAACTCGCCGAGATCGGCCAGTTCAACGCCCTCCTCCTCGCAGATGGCCTTCAGCGCCGCCACCTTGCCCGGCGGCACCGCCAGCACCATCCGCTCCTGGCTCTCGCTGATCCAGATCTCGTCGTAGCGCAGCCCCTCGTACTTCAACGGCGCGCGGTCGAGATGCACCGACGCCCCCAGTTCCGCCCCCATCTCCCCCACCGCCGAGGAGAACCCGCCCGCGCCGCAGTCGGTGATGGCGTTGTACAGGCACCGATACTCACCGCCCCGGCTTCCGCTTCCCCCACTTGATGGCTTGATGCCTTGATGGCCCGATGCCTCCCCCGCGACGAAGTCGCGGGCGCGAAGGATCGCGTCCATCGTCCGCTTCTCTTCGATCGCGTTGCCGATCTGCACCGCGTGGCTGAACTCGTCGGCGTGCGTGTGCGTCAGTTCCGCCGACGAAAAGGTCGCCCCGTGGATGCCGTCCCGCCCCGTCCGCCCGCCCACCGCGATGATCCGGTCCCCCGCGCGGGCGCCGCCCCGCACCATGTCGCGGGGCATGACTCCCACGCAGCCGCAGAAGACCAGCGGATTCCCGACATAGCGGTCGTCGAAGTACACCGCGCCGTTCAGCGTGGGGATGCCCATCCGGTTGCCGTAGTCGCGCACGCCCTCGACCACGCGCGTCAGCACGCGCCGCGGGTGCAGGCAGCCGGGGGGGAGCGGGTTCACCACAAAGGGCACAGAGATCACAGAGTGAGGAGACAGTTCAAGACTCGGGACGACCGTGCCCCCGCCCTCCTGAACCCCACTCCCCTTCTCTGTGCTCTCTGTGCTCTCTGTGCTCTCTGTGGTGAATGAATCGGGAAACGCCACGCAGAAGACATCCGTGTTGGCGATCGGCCGTGCGCCGAGCCCCGTGCCGATGACATCGCGGATGCACCCCCCCACGCCCGTGGCGGCCCCGCCGTAGGGCTCGATGGCGCTGGGGTGGTTGTGGGTCTCGACCTTCACGCACACCGCGTGCTGATCGTCGAATGCGATCACCCCCGCGTTGTCGACGAACACGCTGAGGGTCCAGTCGACGCCCTCAGCGATCAGTTCGTGCGTCGCCGCCGCCACCGTGCTCTTGAGCAGGTTGCGGATCAGGACGCTCCCGTCCGCGCGCACCTCGTGCCCCGGGCGTCCGTGCCACCGGATCGGGTCTTCCGCCACTTGGTGGCTCGATGCCCCGATGCCTTGGTGGCTGTACACAATCGTGCTCTTCAGCGTCTTGTGGACGCAGTGCTCCGACCAGGTCTGCGCCAGCGTCTCCAGCTCGATGTCCGTCGGCTCCCGCCCCTGCTCGCGGTAGTACGACCGGATCGCCTGCATCTCCGCGAGCGACAGGAACAGGTGCCCGTCGCGACTCAGGCGCTTGAGCTCCTCGTCGGTCAGCGTCGTCATCGTCACCCGGCGCAGCGTCTGGTCCGCCGGCGCGGCCCGCGGGAACGACCGGGGGGCCCACGGCGTGCGATGCACCGCCTCGATCACCCCGTTCGCCAGCAGCCGCCTGGCCAGCGCGTCCGCCTGGTCGCTCGTGACGCCGTCAAACTCGTACCGAACGCCCGTCACCGCCCGCACCGGCGTGGCCCCGGTCAGTTCCGTCACCGCGCGCTCGACCGTCAGCGCCGCCGGGTCCATGACGCCGGGCAGGGGATGCACTTCCACCACCTGCGCTCCGGAGCGCGTCGGGGCCGCGCCGGCGAGCACCTCCTCCAGCACGGGGTCGGCGAGCAGCCCGTGCGCCACCCGATCGAGGCCCGCTGCATCCAGCGCCGCCTCGATCAGGTACACCCGCGCCGTGCGCACGCCCGCGGGGGCGACCCCCATCGACCGCGCGCTCCGCAGCACCCGCTCCGCCACCGGATCCCCCACCGCCGAGCGGCTGCGGACCTCGAAGCGGTGAATCCGGACGCCGGGGAGGGAGGGGGCGGTGGTGGTGCTCACCAGCGCATTCTAGAACCGATTCGATAGGCGTTTTCACCGCGGAGGCGCGGAGAGCGCGGAG
>DOJA01000170.1:0-237 GCA_003511945.1 Phycisphaerales bacterium
GGCGCTCCGGGGGGCGGGCCGGGGGGGGGGCCGACACGGAGCGCTGTGCGCACGCTGCGGATCATTTCAGAGAGCGACCTGATCGCTGAGGTGCAGCGGGAGCTGTCGGAGATCCGCCAGAGCGCCATCCGGGTCGAGGAGCAGCAGGGCGAACTGCGCGAGCGGGCGTCGGGAGGGCGCGAGGACGCGCAGGTGCGTCGGGGCCAGGCGCAGGTCGGCGAGCGCCTGGCGCGCCAG
>DOJA01000170.1:394-5826 GCA_003511945.1 Phycisphaerales bacterium
CGGGCCAGAGCGTGGACCGGGCCGGGGAGGCGTCGCGGCGAGCGGGCGAGCGCCTGGGCGAAGCGCAGGCGCTGAGCGGGCCGGAGCAGGACAAGCAGGGCGAAGGCGCCAAGCCCGGCGAAGAGCCCGGCGAGAAGGCGGCGGAGAAGACCGGGGATGAACCGTCGGGGGAGGCCGGGGGCGAANNGAATCCGGGGGCGAATCCGGGGGGGAGGCCGGGGCGGCCCAGGAGGCGCGCGAGCAGGCGCAGCGCGAGCAGCAGGAGGTGCAGGACCGGCTGAGCGAACTGATCGAGATGCTCGATCGGGGCGAGGACAACTGGGTCGTTCGGAACCAGATCGAGCGCCTGGCGCGCGAGCAGGGCGAACTCCGCGAGCAGACGGCGCGGGTGGGACAGCAGACCGCCGGGCGCGAGGCGGGCGCGCTGACCAGCGAGGAGCGCTCGGAGCTGGAGCGGATCGTCGAGCGCCAGAACCGGCTGGCGGAGGAGACCGAGGACCTCGCCGACGACATGCGCCGGCGGGAGGACGAACTGAGCGAGAAGGACCCCGGCGCCGCCGGCGCCATGCGTCAGGCGGCCCAGCGGGCCGAGCGCGAGCAGGTCGCGCAGACGATGCGTGAGGCGGGGGCCGAGGCGGGGAAGAACCAGACAGCCCGGGCGCAGTCGCGCCAGCAGCAGGCGCAGGAGGCGCTGGAGCAGATGCTCGAGGACCTTGAAGCGGGCGACAAGGCCCGCGACGAGCGCCTCCGGCGGGAGCTGGCGTCGATCATCGAATCGCTGGACGGGTTGATCGCGCAGCAGGAGGAGGAACTGAGCGCGTTCGACGCTCGCGTCCTGCAGAAGGCGGGCTTCGATGGGCTGGACGCCGGGATGATCCGGCTCAACAAGAACACGCTGGGGGTGCTGGACAGCGCCCGGAAGGCGGGGCAGGAGGCGGCGCCGGTGGCCACGCTGATCGGGCGGGCGTCGGAGCAGCAGGTGGCGGCGATCCAGGGGCTGCGGTTCCCGCTGGTGATCGACAAGCAGGTGCGGACGAGCGAGGCGCGGTCGCTGGACCTTCTGAAAGAGGCGCGGGCGAAAGCGCAGGAGCTCGAGGAAAAGGCCGCCCAGCGCGAGCAGCAGCGCAAGACCAACGAACTGAAGAAGGAGTACCGCGCGATCCTGGAAGAGCAGGTGATCGTCCGCACCGAGACGGCCCCGCTGGCTGAGGTGGCGGAACTCTCGCGCCGGGACAAGGTGCTGGCGCGGGGGCTGTCGGAGCGCCAGGCGGAGATCGGTGCGCGGCTGAAGCGGTTGGTCGCCAACACACGAGAGATGCAGGAAGCGAAGGTGTTCGAGTTCGCGCACCGGCGTCTGGACGCGCTGAGTCTGACGGCGGAAGAATCGCTGGGCGGTGCCGAGCCCCGGCCAGCGCTGCGGGCGCAGCAGGGCGTCGAGCGGGCCATCAAGGACCTGATCGACGCGCTGACCGATCCCAGGCCCGACCCCTCGAAGTTCAAGGAGCAGCCCCAGCAGGGCGGCGGGGGAGGGGGTGGAGGAGGCGGGCAGCCGCCGCTGATCCCGCCGGTGAAGGAACTGCGGCTGATGCGCCTGCTCCAGTCCGACATCGTGGAGCGGACGAAAGAGGCCGCCGAGGGCGCGGACGCGGACGCGCTGCTCCGGGTGGGCGAGGACCAGCGCTCGCTGATGGAGGTGGGCAAGGAGTTCCTCGACCGCATGGAGCGTGAGCAGCAGGGCGGCGCGGTTTCGACTCCCGAGGACGCGCCAGAGGGCGACGAGCCCGCGCCCGAGAGTCAGGACGATGAACCCGAGGAAGGAGCCGGTCGATGAGCGCCCTGCTGCGACGACTGGGGTTGGTGGCGATTGTCGGTTCCGGGGGCGCGGGCGCCGCGATAGCGCAGGCGCCGGAGAAGAAGCCGGATGCGCCGGCGACGGCGCCCGCCTCCGTCCCTGCGCCAAAGGGCGATCCGCTGGGCGATCTGGACGACCTGCTCGGCCTGCCCAAGGCGGGCGCCGTGAAGCCCGCGGGAGATGGCGCGCCCCTTCCGGAGGGAGAAGCCGCGCCGGATCGCGACACGCTGGAGCTCGAACGCCGCTTGACGGCGCAGGAAGTGACCGACCGGTTCCGCAAGGCGGTCGAGCAGATGGGCGAGAGCGCCGACCGGCTGGCCAAGGCGCGTGACGCGGGGCTGGTCACGCAGCGCCTGCAGGAAGAAATCCTGAAGAACCTCGACATCCTCATCAAGGAGGCGGAGAGCGACAGCAGCAGTTCCTCGTCGAGTTCTTCCTCCAGCCCGGGGCAGTCAAAGGGCAAGCCGAACCAGCCGGCGCAGCCCCGGGCGCAGGGCGAGCAGAGCCAGGCGGGCCAGGGCGAGAATCAGGGCGAGGCCAACCCGCCGCCGTTCGAAGCCGGCCCGCTCGCGGGGCGCCTGGACCTCCGAACGGCGGCGTGGGGTTCGCTGCCCCAGCGCGTGCGGGACGCGCTTCTGCAGGGCTCGGGCGACTCGTTCAGTTCGCTCTACAAGTCACTGACCGAAGAGTATTACCGCAAGCTCGCTGAGGAGGCGCCCGAGCGATGACCCCCCGGAACCCCCGGAACCCCCGGAAGCCCCGCAAGCGGTGGGCAACGGCGATCTGCGCCGTGCTGGCATCGGCGGCGGTGGCGCGTCAGGACGCGATTCCCCCGGAGCCCCCGGTCGCTGAAGCGCCGGGTCGTGCGGCGGCGCCAGCCGGGGCCGGGGGGGCGGAGAACCACGCCGCCGCGGGGGAGATCACACCCGCGCTGGACGCGAGCGTGACCCGCGGCCTGGCGGCGCTTGCGGCGCTGCAGAGCCCCGATGGATCCTGGGGCGGGCCCCGGTTCCAGCGGAGCGCGGCCCTGACCGCGATCGCGTGCCTGGCGTTCATGTCCGACGGGCACCTGCCCGGGCGCGGGGTGTACGGGGCCACGGTGGAGCGCGGGCTGGACTTCATCCTGTCGAGCGTGGCGGAGACGGGGCTGATCGCCGCGGACACGAGCCACGGGCCGATGTACGGGCACGGGTTCGCGACGCTGTTCCTTGGCGAGATCTACGGCATGACCGCTGGCGGTCCGGACACGGCGCGTTCGGCGCGCGTGCACGACGCGCTGCTGCGGGCCACGCGCCTGATCGTGAACTCGCAGAACTCCGAGGGCGGGTGGCGCTACAACCCCGTGCCGCACGACGCGGATGTGTCGGTGACGATCTGCCAGATCATGGGGCTGCGGAGCGCTCGGAACGCCGGGCTGGACATCTCCAAGGAGACGATCGACCGGGCGGTGAAGTATGTGCGCGACTGCCAGAACGAGGACGGGGGGTTCCGGTACCAGCTGATGGTGGGCGCGAGCGCCTGGCCCCGGACGGCGGCGGGGCTCGCGAGTCTGTACTACGCGGGCATCTACGAGGACGACGCGCTCGAGAAGGGGCTGGAGTTCCTGAACCGCCAGGCGTTCCCGGGGCGCGGGCAGGGGATCGGGAGCCACTACTTCTACGGGCACTACTACGCGGCGCAGGCGATGTACCTGGCCGGCGGGCAGCGCTGGGCGGAGTGGTGGCCCGCGGTGCGGGACGAGATCATCGCGTCGCAGAGCCCCGACGGGACCTGGGAGGACGGGTACGCGGGTTCCTCCTACGGGACGGCGATGGCGCTGATCATCCTGCAGATGCCCAAGCGGTACCTGCCGATCTTCCAGAAGTGAAACCCATGCGTGAGCGGGTCATCTCGTGGGCGGGCGCGTGGCTGGTGCTGCTGAGCGCCGCGGCGCTCGCGCAGACCGAGGGCTCGGCCTCGGATGCGCCCCCCGTCCCGGCGCGGGTGCGGCTGGTGCTGCGGGGGCTGGTCGAGCGCGAGGGACGCCTGGTGTCGGCCGACGCCCGTGCGGTCGTGCTGGAGGATGACCTGGGGCGCCGGCGCGAGACGCCGATCTCGGACACGCTGGCGCTGGTGCGCCTGGAGCCCGAGGGCGCCGGGCCGCTGCGGACGCTCCGGCTGCGCCTGGTGCCCGAGGGCGCGGGGCGGGAGAGCGGGGTGCTGACGCTGGTGGACGGGCAGCGGTTCGCCGGGCGCCCGGGGCGCGCGCCCGACCATCAGACGGACATCCTCGTCTGGCGCCACAGCGGGCTGGGGACGCTGAGCATCCCGGCGGAACGGGTGGCGGGCTTCTCGATGCCCGGGTTCGCGCCCATCGATCAGTTCCTCGGGGCGCAGGCCCCGGCGCAGGACCTGGTGGTGCTGACCAACGGCGACCGGCTGGAAGGGTTCTTCGAATGGGTGGGCGTGACGGCCCGCGTGGAGAGCGCCGGCGGACCGGTGCCGGTGGATCCCGCGCTGCTGGAGCGCGTGGTCTTCGCCAACCCGCGCGAGGCGTCCGCCGGGGGGCGCGCCTGTCTCAGCGATGGAACAGTTGTGGCCACGGCGGGCGCCTCGTTCACCGAATCGGGACGCCTGTCGCTCGAGCTGGCCTCGGGCAAGACCCTCGCGCTCCGGTGGGAGGAACTGCGGGGGCTGGTGACCGAGGCGTCGCGGGTGGTGGCGCTGTCGTCGTTGGATGTGGCCGCGCAGCGTGCGATCGAGGGCGAGGAGCGGTTCCACACGCCCCCCATCGCGGCGCGCCATCCTAAGCCACCCCCCGCGGGCGGGGCGCCGAGCGGCCCGCCGGCCCTGGGCGCCATGGACCTGGTGCTGGACGGCCCGATGGAAGTGGAGTGGGCGCTGCCCGCGCGCGCAAAGCGGATCGCGGGGCGCGTGGCGCTGGCGCCCGAGGCGCTGGCGTGGGGGGACTGCGAAGTGGTGATCGAGGCCGGCGCGGGTGAGCCCTGGCGCGTCCGGCTGAACAGCGCCCGCCCGACGGAGCCGTTCAATCTGGAAGCATCCGGCGCGGTGCTGCGGGTGCGCATCGAGAGCGGCGAGCGCGGCCCGATCGACGACCGGGTGCTGCTGCAGAGTGTGCTGATCGAAACGGTGGAGTGACGGGCCGGACCCGCAGCCGTGGGCGTGGGGTCACGCCGCCGAGGGACGCCAGGAGTCGTCGTCGGAGGGGTTCGCGCGGGGCGCGAAGGCGGTGTCGATCTGGCGGTTCAGTTCGTCGAGCCGGCGCTGGACCTGATCGAACGCCGATTCCACCTCGTGGACGATCCGAAGGGGCGGGGGGGCGTCAAGGGATGGCTCGTGGCGGTGCCCAGGGCGGGAGCGGGCGAAGACGCCGCCTTCGGGGAAGTGCAGCACATCGGCGTCGCTGTCGAACCGCGGGGCGTGGGGGGCGTTGGAGGCGTTCTGTCGGAGTCGGAGCCGTGTCATGCGCGGGACGCTCCTGGAGCCCGGGACGAGGGGGCTCCACGGAGATCGGCCGGATCGTCGCGCGGGTTGACCGCGGGCGGCGCGCGGGTGTCGAGGGGGTCGTGGGGGTCGTGGG
>DOJA01000074.1 GCA_003511945.1 Phycisphaerales bacterium
CCCCGTCCCCGAACCCCGCGCCGGACCTCGACGCCGACCGCAACATCGACCCCGAAGACCGGGCCGCCCTGGTTCTCCGGAGCCGGAGCGACGAGCCAGCGGACACGACCTGGGTGAATCCCTAGTCGTCCCGGGGCATTGGGCCGGGGCAATCTCCAAAGTTCTGGAATCTAGTCGGGTATCGGACCCTGACACGCCCCGGCGCTGTCAATCTGTGCGTTCTGAGCGTGAATCTGGGCAAGTGAAGACCGCGCGAAGCAGGGTGATTTCTGCTCTGGCGCGCTTCAAATCGCTTGTATCCCCCCGGACCCGTGATATCTTCAACCCAGAGATTTGGCTCCCGGGGCGTTGCGAGGCGGATCGCCGCGTCCGGAGTTCCTGAGGTAGAGATGGAGATTTCTGTCATGATGAAGACTCTGACTGCGGCGAGCGTGCTCGCCATCGCTGGTGCGGCCTCGGCTGCGCCGTTCTCGATCTTCGGCTACGCCGCCGGCGGCGGGCTCGTTCCCGGCGTCGCTGGCGCTGGCTTCCAGACCAGCGGCCTCGGCTTCTTCCACGCCGAGTCCACCCCCGACATCACCTCCGACCTCGTCGGCAACCTGAACGACGCCAACTTCCGCGAGTTCGATTCGTACTTCGGCCTGAACTCGTTCGGCCCGACCGCTCGCGGCACCACCACCGCTGCGAACCGCTCCGACCTCACCCGGAACTTCTACGGCGATTACCCCGCCACCTCCGCGATTCCCCCGTTCGGCAATTTCCAGTCCACCCCGGCCTCCGGCCTGATCGTTGCCCCGGGTTCGTTCATCGGCGATGTGAGCTTTGTCACCCCCGCCCTCGAGAAGAACGCCGGCGCGGGCATCGGCTTCTCCCCGGTCGGCTCGGTCTCCTCGCAGGCCTCCGGCTTCGCCCCCAACAAGATCGGCGGCGGCCGCAGCCAGGATGACGGCATCTTCATCGCCCGCCTGACCACCAACGCCGGCGCCATCCTCTCCGGCGGCGCGAATGTCCGCTTCAATGTCGGTGGCAACCTCGTCGCGGTCGATGTCTCCATTGGCTCCTTCGCCACCGTTCAGGGCCTCCCCGACTCGTTCACCATCAACGCGGTGAAGGTCGGCACGGTGGATATCCAGGTCGGCAGCTTGGCCGGCGGCAACGGTGACGCCGAGAACTTCATCTTCGGCAGCGCCGATGTCTACGACCTCTGGCTCGTCAACAAGGTCCCGACCCCGGGCGCGCTGGCCCTCTTCGGGCTCGGCGGCATCGCGGCCCTCCGCCGCCGCCGCAGCGCGTAATCCAGCCCGCTTCACAGCGGCCTGAACGCCGAAATCTCGACACCGGAGAGCGAACTCGTTCTCCGGTGTTTTCGTTTCTACTCCACCTCTTTCCCACCGGAGAAGGGCCGGGGAGAGGGACACCCCACGCGCCCATCGCAACCCGAGCCGGGGCGTGCCGCCCCGGCCCCTCAGCGCACCCACTCACCCGCCCACGCACACCCTCCGCTCCCCTCGGGAGAGCGCTCGTCTTCCTCCCTCCCCCTCCCCTGGAGGAGTGCTGGAGAGAGGGATCACCTCGCTAGCTCAGCCCCCCGAGCGGACCGCGCCGCGCAGCGCGACCACTCCGGGATATGCCGGGTGCCCTGACCAGCAAGCGCAGCGGGACGGCCGGGCGCGGCCGAACAAGCGGAGATGCGCCCGGTGCCGGGGTACGACCAACGGTCGTGCCCCGTTCCGTCGGTCGCACCCGCGGGGCACGCGGCGGCCGCGTACCCCGGCACCTGCTGAACTCGTTGCTCGGCGCACAGAGTGTCCCTCCCCCCAACCCCTCCCACGGGCAGAAGGAGTGAACGGCCCACCCCCTCACCCCGCTGTGCATTGACCCCCTCCCGAGCGAGCAGGTAGCATCGCCCGTTCGCGCCGCGCCGGAGCAGGCCCGGAGTCATCCGCGCGGGCGCCACCAGAAAGGGCCAGTCGGTTGCCGACCGCGGTCATCAGCGACATCCACGGGAACGCCTCCGCACTCCGGGCCGTCCTCGCCGATATCGACGGCGTGGGCGCTCGGCGCATCATCTGCCTGGGCGACATCGTGGGCTACGGCCCCGAGCCCCTCGCCTGCGTTGATCTCGTGGCCCAGCGCTGCGCCTGGTCCCTCATGGGCAACCATGACTTCGGGGTGCTCTACGAGCCCACGAACTTCAATCCCGGGGCCGAGGCCGCCGCCTATTGGACGCGCGACGCCTTCGACGCCGAGCCCGACGACGCCGCCCGCGCCCGGCGCTACGAGTTCCTCGGGCGCCTGCGCGTGCGGGTGGTCGAGAAGATCGACTCCTCCGACCGCCCCGTCCTCGCGGTCCACGGCTCGCCCCGGCGCCCGATCAACGAGTACATCTTCCCCGACGATGTCCTCAACGCCAGCGACAAGGTCCGCCAGGTCTTCGCGCAGGTCGAGGGCATCGCCATCGTCGGGCACACGCATGTCCCGGGCGTCTTCACCGACGAGCCGGACTTCTACCCCCCCGACGAGGCCGGCGAGGGCGGCGTCTACCGCTTCACCGAGGGCGAGAAAGCCATCATCAATGTCGGCTCCGTGGGCCAGCCGCGCGACCACGACCCCCGCGCGTCGTATGTCCTGCTCTACCCCGACCGCGTCGAGTTCCGGCGCGTCGAGTACGACATCGACGCCACCGCCAAGCAGATCAAGGCCATCCCGCAGCTGAACGACTGGCTGGCCGACCGGCTCTACGAAGGGCGGTAGGATCGTCGCCCCGACATCCCGCGCCACCGACCGGGCGCCCGGCGCCGGGGCGATATCCCAGGGTCCAGCATGCCCGCAGAGAAGAACACGCTGCTCCGAGTCGTTGTCCCGGTGAGCGTCGCGCTCTTCGCCATCGTTTCCGCCATCGCCATCTACCTCGGCTCCTCCGCCAAGCCCGCCCCCGCGGCGCCCCCCGGAGCGCCCCCCATTGCTTCTACCACGCCGTCGGCCCAGACGACGCCCGCGCCCGCCGAGGCCGCGGCCACGGACCCCGCGGCGGAGGGCGAGACTGCCTCCCCCGCGATCAGCGCAGCGCCGACCGCCTCCGGCACCCCCGATCCGGTGCCCCTTCCCCCCCCGCCCCCGGGCCTCCGCGCCCGCACCGTTGTGTCGAGCACCGATCCCGCCCCGATCGGCGCGGCCGCCCCGGGCGGGCCGTTCCAGCTGACCATCGAGTTCACCCCTTTCGGGGCCGGGGTCCGCTCCATCACGATGGCGGACTTCTTCGTCACCGTCGAGCGCACCGAGCAGTACGAGGTTCAGCGCCGCATGGAGGCGCCGCTCCAAGACGGCCGGCGCGTCCTGCTCACCTCGCTCGCC
Organism: Phycisphaerales bacterium; assembly: GCA_003511945.1. Lineage (GTDB taxonomy): Bacteria > Planctomycetota > Phycisphaerae > Phycisphaerales > UBA1924 > UBA11155. Next base: position 3,355 of record DOJA01000074.1, read on the forward strand.
GCCCGGGGCGTCGAGATCAACGGCCAGTTCGTCGACCTCTTCTCCCGCGACTCCACCCCCGTCTGGACGGAGACCGCCCCCGGCGCCTTCGAGGCCATCATCGAGGACCAGGGGGGCGCGCCCGTCCTGCGCGTCCGCAAGGCCTACTCCCTGGCCCCGGGGTCCTTCGAGATCCAGGTCCGCCAGTCCGCCGAGAACCTGACGGGCGCGCCCATGAGCGTCGTGTGGGTCCAGTACGGCCCGATCGAGCTGCCCCCCGACACCGGCGGCTATTCCATCGATGTCCGGCGCGTCCGCTTCGGCCACCTGCTCGACGCCCGCAGCGATCCTTCGCGCCAGTTCGTGCAGGCCGACGCCAAACTCAAGGGACGCGCCGCCGTCGTCAGCCAGATTGTCGAGTCGGGCGACTCGATCCTGTGGCCCGGCACGATCACCACAAGCAACGCCGGGCCGCTGGTCTGGCTCGCGCAGACCAACCGCCACTTCGCCTTTGCGGTCCATCCGCTGATCGAGGCCCAGCAGGCCGCGGACAATCTGCGGGATCCCCAGGCCCACCCCCTCGACAAGGCCTTCGCCCTCGCTGAGCGCGTCGACGGGGTGGTCTGGAGGACCGGGGGCGGTTCCGGGGGTGGTTCCGGGGGTGGTTCCGGGGGCAAGGACTCCGAGCGGCTGCTCATCCAGATGACCTCGGCGCGGCTCACCCTCGCGCCGGGGACGCCCGCGGACCTCTCGTTCGCCGCGTACGCGGGTCCGCTGGGGCGCCGCCAGCTCTCGCCCGGCGTCAATCCCGTCAACGGCGCGCTCGGGCTCGACGGGCTGGTCATCTACAACCTGGGCGGGATGTGCGCCTTCTGCACCTTCCAGTGGCTCGCCCAGGGGCTGCTGTGGTTCCTCACCTTCCTGCACGACTTCGTCGTCTTTGACTGGGCGCTGGCCATCATGGTCCTGGTCGTGTGCGTCCGCAGCGCGCTGCACCCGGTGACCAAGCGCTCGCAGATCGGGCTCATGCGCTTCGGCAAGCAGATGCAGCGCCTGGCCCCCAAGCAGGCCAAGCTCCGCGAGAAGTTCAAGGACGACCCCAAGCGCATGCAGCAGGAGATGATGAAGCTCATGAAGGAGGAGGGGGTCTCCTACACCGGCGCCCTGGGCTGCCTGCCCATGTTCCTTCAGTCGCCCATCTGGATCGCCCTGTACGCCATGCTCTACTTCTCCTTCGACCTCCGCCACGAGGGCGCCTTCTTCGGCGTCTTCCAGGCCATCACCGGCGGACGCTGGTCCTTCCTGGGCGACCTCTCCGCCGCCGACCACTTCATCGACTTCGGGCGGGCGCTCGTCACGCTCCCGCTGATGGGCCCCATCACCGGGCTCAACTTGCTTCCCCTCCTGCTGGGCGTTGTCTTTTTCCTCCAGCAGAAGTACCTCACCCCGCCCCCCACCACCGCCCTCACCCCCGAGCAGGAGACGCAGCAGAAGATCATGAAGGTCATGATGGTCGTCATGTTCCCCCTCATGATGTACAACGCCCCCTCCGGGCTCACGCTGTACTTCATCACCAACTCCACGCTGGGCATCCTCGAGTCCCGCTACATCCGCGCCCATGTCGACCGCATGGACCTTGAAGGCCCGCCCAAGCCGCGTGCCCCCCGCGAGCCCGGTAAGAAGCGGGTGGCCAACGAGGCCGCCCCCAAGTCCGCCTGGGCCCGCGCCCGCGACGAGGCACGCAGGCGGCTTGAGAACCGCGGACGCTGACCCGTGATCCTGGGCGACACGATCGCCGCCCTCGCTTCAGGACGCGCCCGCGCCCCCCACGCCCCCCA
>DOJA01000221.1:0-2435 GCA_003511945.1 Phycisphaerales bacterium
GGTGTCGGGTGTCGGGCGTCGGGCGTCGGTTGTCGAAGCGCGTCCGCCTGCGAATCCTATGTTCGCTACTCGCTCCCCGCTCTCCGCTTTCTCAGTGCTCCGCCCACTGCACCTGCGAGAGGTCGATCCCCTCCAGGTGCATGTCGTACAGCGGGGACATCTCCCGCAGCTTCTTCACCGCGTGCGTGATCTTGCCGATCGCGTAGTCCACTTCCTCCTCCTTCGTGAACCGGCCCATCGAGAGCCGCAGGGACGAGTGCGCCAGTTCGTCCCCCACGCCCAGGGCCTTGAGGACATACGACGGCTCCAGCGAGGCGCTCGTGCAGGCGCTCCCGCTCGAGCACGCGATCTCCTTGATCGCCATCATCAGCCCCTCGCCCTCAACGAACCCGAACGAGATGTTCGCGATGTTGGGGAGGCGCCTCTCCGCGTGCCCGTTCACCTGGGAGACATCGATCGCCCCGGTCAGCTCCGTCTCCATCCGCCGGCGCAGCCGCAGCAGGCGGGCCCCGTCGCCGTCCATCTCCTGCCCGCACAGCTCGCACGCCTTCCCGAAGCCAACGATCCCGGTGACATTCAGCGTGCCCGAGCGGTAGCCCCGCTCCTGCCCGCCGCCCTCGTTCTGGGCCACCAGGCGCACCCGCGGGTTCCGGCGCCGGATGTAGAGCGCGCCCACGCCCTTGGGGCCGTAGATCTTGTGACCCGACCAGGTGAGCAGATCGAACCCGTCCTGCTCGGCGTTCGTGGGCATCTTGCCGACCCACTGGGTGGCGTCGGTGTGCAGCACGATGTCGCCCCCGGTCCGCTTGCGCTGCTCCTTCACGACGCGGGCGATGCCCGGGATGTCGTTGATGGTCCCGATCTCGTTGTTCGCCCACATCAGGGTCACCAGGATGGTGTCCTCGCGCAGCGCGCCGCGGACCATCTCGGGCGTGATGAGCCCGTCTGCTCCCGGCTCAAGGAGGGATAGATCGAACCCCTCTTTCGCCAGCCGCTTGCAGGGGTCGAGCACCGCCTTGTGCTCGTGGATGGAGCTGATGATGTGCCCGCGCCCGGTCTGCCCCGCGGGCCGGCGCTCGTACATCGACGCCGCCCCCTTGATCGCCAGGTTGTTCCCCTCCGTCGACCCGGAGGTGAACACGATCTCCTTCGGCGTAGCGCCGATCAGCGCCGCCGCCTGTTCCCGGGCGACCTCGACCGCGTCCTCCGCCTCCCAGCCGAACCGATGGTTCCGAGAGCCGGGGTTGCCGAACTTTTCCGTGAAGAAGGGCAGCATCGCCTCCACAACCCGCGGATCGCAGGGAGTCGTGGCGGCGTTGTCGAGGTAAATCAGCCGGTGGGTCATGGGGACGCCCTCGCGGAAGGGGATCGCTTTCCTAGAACGATTCCAGTCTAGGCCCGTCACCCCCCGCTGTCACGCCAAATGAGAGTGAGTTTCAGCTGGCCGGCACTCCCCGACGCGGGTCGTTGCGACGCCGTGCTGCCCGATCTCGCCCCGCAGCCCCCGCTCGGCGACCGAGGGCAGGTCCGGGCGGACGAACCGGGCGTGGTTCGGGTTGGCCGTCAGCGCCCCCTGCGGCTGGCGGGTCGGGTGAAAAAGGTGCCAGCAGGGGACGCTCGCGCACGCCGGCACGCAGGGCCAGCCCCGGGCGGCCGCCCGGCGCGCGAACTCGTCGTCCAGGTACCCCCACCCCTGGAAGTGCTCGTCGAACCCGTTCAGATCAATCCACGCCTCCAGCGGCCCGGACCAGTTGCACCCCAGCAGCTTCGGCTTGTGCAGCGCCCCCAGCCCCAGCCGGCGCATCAGCAGCTGCCGCCGGTACCGCCGGTCCCGCCTTCGCAGGGTCGCCAGGTCGGACGCCGTGAACTCCGGGCGCTGGCCGCCCAAGTACACCCGCTCCGCGTCCAACCCCGCGGTCTCCGACTCGCTGAGATTGACCCGGTAGGCGTACACCAGCCCGCGCTCGCCGCCCAGTTCCGCGTGGCGCTCCACGAACCCATCCGGGCACAGGATGTCCCCGTCGATCTGGATGACGCGCCCCGTCGAATGCCCCAGGTCGTTCACGAGCCGCCGCACCGCGTTGTTGCGCACCTGCGAGCACCGCGCGATCCCGTGGTGCGCGCGCCGCACCCAGTCGATCGGAGCGCCCACGCGCCCGGCCCACCGCTCCGCGACGGCGCCCAGCCGCGGATCATCCGTGTCGCACGAGAGCACCACCCGATCGGGCCGGCGCGTCTGGCGGGCCAGGCCGGCGAACACCAGGTCCAGGTGCCGCGTCGTGTGCGTGACGATGTAAACAAAGATCGGGGCCATGAGGGGTCTGGGGGCTGGGGACTGGGGATTAGGGATTGGAGATTGGCAGGTCGGGTGGTTGGTGGTGGAGCCAAGGGTTCGCGGCGTGCGTATTCAGTCAGTCCCCAGTCCCCAGTCCCCA
>DOJA01000221.1:2499-4002 GCA_003511945.1 Phycisphaerales bacterium
CCAGTCCCCAGTCCCCAAACCCCAGACCCCTCTTCCCTCACCCCTCCTTCATCATCTTCAGTTCATCCCGCAGGATCGCCGCCAGTTCGTAGTTCTCCTGCTCCAGCGCCTTGGCCAGCCGATCGCGCAGCTCCGCCCGCGGGCTCGCGGGCAGCTTCGACCCCAGCTCGTCCCGCATCCCCCGCAACAGCTGCACCTCGCTGGACTCCTCGAACTCCTCCCCCCGTCCCGCGTCGCTGTACACCCGGCGGATCTGCTCGATCCCGTCGTCCAGCACGAACAGCGCCGCCTTCGGCTCGTCATCGGTCACCATCTGCGTCGCCAGCGCCCGGGTCCGCATCATCAGCACATACGACCGGAACTGCTCCAGCACCTGCTGGTCCTCCTCCGACTCCGCATGGTCGCGGCACAGGTCCATCACCCGAAGGTTCCGCGCGCAGTCCCGCACCACCCCGTCGTAGTCGCCCAGCACCAGCAGACTGATGTACCTGTGGTAGTACTGCACCGCCTCCTCCCTCAGCGCGCGGCAGTCCTCCTCCGACAGCGTCACCACCGACTCCTCCGCATCGCCGGAGTCGCCCCGGGATTCGCCCTCGCCCCGGTCCCCCTCTTCGACCTCCCCCGCCGCCGCCGCCTCGTCCCGGGCCGCATCGATCCGCGCCTCGTGCAAGTCCAGCAGCGAGTCGTACCCCTGCGGGCGCTGCCCGTCCGGGCGCCCCACCGTCTCCAGCTGCAGGATGCCCAGGTCCAGGCGCATCTGCACCTTGGGCGTGCCGTCCTCCCCCTCCACGAGCCGCACATTGATCTGGCCGGGCTCGTAGGGCCATTCCTTCAGCATGGACGAGAGATCGATGGTCATCGGGCTCCTGCGCTCGGCTCGCCCCGGAGTGTACGACGACGGTCAACGGCGCGCAAAGAGCGTCCGAGTTCCCCGCCCCGGTCCCCGGACCACCGCCCCCGCGGCCCTGGCCGACGCTCTTTCCCGGACCAGCGCCCCTTCGTCACCCCGTGAAGGCCCTCCCGATGAAGCCCCGCGCCCGACCGACCGATCCCGACATTGGGAAGAGCACCGGCATTGCACGGGGGGCGTGCCCTCGACTACCATCTCAAACCCGTCGCACACGGAGTCTCGGCGGGAGAGAGTGATCCCGGGCTCGACATACTGGCCATCGGCCAAGGTGTTCGCCTGATGTCAAGGGCGGAGCTGGAAAGCGATCTGCAGGTCTACCTCCGGCAGATCAACATCATCCCGCTGCTCACGCCTCTCCAGGAGCGTGAGTTTGGCTGGCAGGTCATCAACGACTGCTGCCCCGCCGCCCGCGAGACCCTCGTCCGCGCCAACCTGCGCCTCGTCGTCTCCATCGCCAAAAAGTACCGCCACCGCGGCCTGCAGTTCCTCGATCTCATTCAGGAAGGCAACACCGGCCTGATGAAGGCGGTTGAAAAGTACGAATACCGCCGCGGCTACAAGTTCAGCACGTACGCGACGTGGTGGATCCGCCA
>DOJA01000073.1 GCA_003511945.1 Phycisphaerales bacterium
GGACGGGGGGCCGGGCCCCGGCGGGGGGCGGGGAAAATGGGCTATTCGATCATAGCGGGATCGCTCGCGGGTTCGGGCGCCGGCTCGTTCGCGGGGCGGTTGGCGGGGGCGCTCATGCGGGCGACCGGGGGCGGCGCGTCCTGGGACGAGGCGTCGATCTTGGCCTGCGTGTTCTCGACCACCGGCGTGAGCTCGCGGATGATCTCGTCCCCGCGCCGGACATTCGGATCGCGCGAGTTCCCGATGACCGCCCGTGCGCGGTTCAGCGCGTCGGTCCACTTGGCGATGGCTTCCTCGCGCCGCCCGGCGGCCCAGAGGGCGTCGGCGTAGTGGTCGATGATGATCGGGGCGACCGCCGTCTGACCGGGGTTGGTCCGGACGGCCTGATACACGCGCCCCAGGAGAGTCAGAGCGCCCTCGCGCAGGACATCCCCATCGGCGTCGAGTTCGTCGTGGATCACTCCCCGCTTGTAGCGGGCCCAGCCGAGGGAGTCGGTGACGAAGACCTTGTCCTGGACGCGAGGGTCCCTGAGGGCTGCGTCGTAGGCGCGCTGGATCATCCGGGCGGCGGCCTCGGTGTCGCGGTCCTCGTTGAGGAGGCGGTACCCCAGGTTGTTGTTGGCGAGGATGTGGTCGGGTTCGAGGCGGATGGTCAGGCGGTACATGAGCTCCGACTGCGCGTGCGCCTCGCTGGCGGCGAGGCGGGCCGCGATGAGGTAGGCGATCTCCGGCGGCGGCAGCGGCTCCGCGTCGCCCCGGGATGTCAATCGCACCGAGAGGGAGTCGACGAGGGCCTCGCTCAGGTCGGTGCGCTGGGCCAAGTCGACCAGCCGCGCGAGTGACCCGGTGTCCTCGCGCTCGGGGAGCGTCACCAGGATGTGCAAGGCCCAATCGGTGATGAGGTCCATGGAGGGCGGATCGCCCAGCACTTCTGCAGCGTGCTCCAGAACGCTGACGGCATCGGGCACCCTCGGGACCGCGCTGGGGCGTCGCCCCTGTTCGAGGCGTGGGTTGAGGGCCTGGGCCGCGGCGCGGTAGAGGTCGATCGCCTGCTCGGGATGGTGGGCGGCCGCCCGATCGAGCCCGTCGAGGATGTCCGCCAGCGGGGCGGCCGACGCGACCAGCAGTTCGACGGCGGCGAAGTGGGCCCGGGCCTCGATCGACGGCGCGGCCTCGACGATCGCGCGCTGCACTGCGAGGGCCGCGGGCAGCTGGGCGCGGTCGGTGAGGGCCGCGCTCGTCAGGTTCGAGACCGTCTCCATCAGGCGCTGAAGGGTGGGGGGATCGAACGGTCCCGTCGCCTGCGACAACTCCGACGCCCAGCGCAGCGCCTGGTCCAGGGCGCCGCGCCGGATGCTCAGCTGGATCAGGTCGATCAGGTTCTGCTTCGTGCGCGGCGCGTGGGCCAGGCGGGACTCGGCGATCTCGTCGGCGCGGGCGCCCGAGCCCGGGGTCCGGCGCAGCGCGGACTCGAGCGCGCGGGAGACGCCCTCGTCACCGGGCGTCGCGTCCCACTGGGCTTCGAGCACCGCCACCGCATCGGGGGCCGCCTGGCGCACAGTGAGCACCTCCGCGAGCGCCAGCGCCAGCATCCCCGGGCCGGGCCAGCGGGCGCGGTGCTCGCGCAGCCAGGGCTCCCCGCGGTCGAGCATCCCGCCCGCCCGCCACGCGGACAGCAGGATGGCCAGCAGGTCGGCCCGTTCCGGGTTCGCCTCGGCGGCGGCGCGGGCCTCTCGATCGGCGGGCTCGAACTGGCGGCGCTGGAGCGCATCGGCGGCCCGGAGCCACGACATCGTGGCGCTCTCGGGATGGTCGTCGCGGATCGTGCGCACGACGGCGCCGAACTTGTCGTCGTCCGCCAGCGCCCCGCTGGGCAGGTGGATGCGCAGGAGCGTGAGCGCCGGCGATTCCCGCGTCGGGTCGAGGGCCATGGCCTCCAGCGCCAGCGCGCGGGCCGCTTCGGCGTCGCCCGCGCTCAAGTGCAGGGCCGCCCCGAGGGCCAGGCGCGCGCCGAGGCGCTGGGGGTCGGCCTCGGTGGAATGCAGCAGGGGGGAGAAGGCGCTCGCCGCCGCTCCCGGCTCGCTGAGCGCCGAGAGCGTCAGCGCCTGCGCCAGGCGCTGGGGCTCGCCGGCGCCGGGGTCGATCGACGCGGCGATGAACGCGGCCTCGTCGCGTCGGCCCAGCACGATGAGCAGTTCCGCCCGCAGCGCGGCGGCGCACGCGCCCAGCGCGTCCAGCGGTGCGGCGTCCGTCAGGAGGGCGGCGGCTTCTTCGTGACGCCCCGCCAGCGAGAGCAGGTGGGCCCGGATCAGGCGGCTGCCCTGTTCCGACGGCACCGCCTCGGGCCAGGCCGCCAGCGCCGCCATCGGACCCCCGGCGCCGAAGGCGATCGCGGTGGCGAACGCCCGCGCGTCTTCCGGTGTGTGCGTGGTGAGAGGTCCGAGCAGCGCCGCTTGTGCGGAAGGGCCGCGGGGCGCGGTGAGCGACACCAGCGCGACAAGCGTCCGACGATCGCCCGGGAACCGCGCGAGGCGGTCGGCCAGCAGGGCGATCCCCTCCTCGGCCGGGCTGAGCTCCGCGAGCGCTCGGAGGCAGCGCCCCGCGGCGACGGGTCCGGGCGCCCGCGACGCGCGGAGCAGGATGGACTCGCGGATGGGTCCGGGGGACTCGGTGTGCTCCAACACGCTGCGGAGGAGGGCGATGATGTCGCGCTCGGGCACGCCGCGGGGCTCGGTGAGTTGATGGATGAGGATGGAAGCGGCGTCCGCGGGCTGCCCGGCGCGCATGGCGGAGTAGACCCGTCGCGCCAGCAGCGCCCCCGGGTCGGCGCTGGGGACGCGGGCGGCGATCGCGTAGGCGCGGGCTGCCTCGGCGAAGACGCCGCGCCGCAGGGCCGCATCACCCACGGCGCGGGCCACCTCGCCGCGCTGGCGGTAGACGACGGACAACTCGGGCGCGAAGTTCGTCGTGGCGCCGAACCGTTCGGGCAGGTCGAGGGCGGGCGCGTAGGCCTCGGCGCCGGCGGCGTCGTACCCCAGGCGCGCCAGCGCCTCCCCGAGCCGCGCCGAGACGATGATCGGGAGGGCGGCGTCGAAGGCGCCCAGGTCAGCCCGGCGCAGGCGCGCCAGCAGCGGGACCGCTTGCGCGTCCTCTCGCCGCTCGACCAGGAGTCGGGTGAGGACATCGAGGGACCGGATGTCCTCCGGCTGGCGCTCGATGGCGCGCCGGAAGGCGCTCAGGGCCAGGGGCAGGTTGCCCAGCGAGAGCTGCACCTCGCCGAACTCGCGCCAGATCTCCGCGGAGGCGGGGTCCAGGCGGGCGGCTCGGCGCAGCTCGCCCTCGGCGCGCTGGAACTCTTCAGCCAGGCGCAGGCGGCGTCCCTCGGCGTAGGCGCGGGCCCTGCCGGCCGCGACGCAGGGCGACCTCCCCGCGGCGCCCGGCGCGGGCTCGGGCGCCGCGGGGGGGTTGCCGGCGCTGATGAGCGCGACGGCTTCGGCCAGCGATAGCCGGGCCCGCGCGAGGGCGTCGTCCGTCAACGGGCCGCCGACCTGATCGAGGAGCAGCGGGGGGGGCGGGGCGTTCATCGCCCGCCTGTCGGGTCGCTGCTGCTGGCGGATCGACGCGGCGTCGAGCGACGATGCCGCGGCTTCGATCTGCTTTCCGGGGGGCGATCCG
>DOJA01000107.1 GCA_003511945.1 Phycisphaerales bacterium
CCCCGCCCCGCCCCCGACTTCCCCGAACGATGTCGTGCCGCGCAGCGAGCCGAGGTTTTTCCTGGCGATCCTCGACCGTCCGGTCGAGCGTCTCATCAGCACGGTGGCCGCCGAGCCCCTGGAGGACGAGGCCCGCAAGCTGATGGCCGACCTCAAGCACGCCGCCGAAGCGCTGCAGAACCAGTTCCCGCGCCTCTCGTTCGCAAACTCGGCCCGCCCCGCGCGCGACTCGGGGCTGTAGAAGGCGCTGTCCTTCGCCCGGCGCCGGGGGTGTCGTACAAGGCAGCGATCCCCCCCAGCCCGACGCTCGCCGCGCCCCACCCGCTGATGCCGGACGGCGTCGTCCGATCTACCGATCCGGATCGTCCGCCCGTCGCGGCGTGTCCATCACGAACATCGTGAACGCCTGCAGCACCAGCGGCGCGCCGGGGCTGGGGCGCCACGACCAGATCGCCGGCGGCCCCGCGCCCACCGAGCTCACCGGCGCCTGCAGATGGAACGACACGGGCGCCAGGAAGTCCGCGTCCTCGTTCCTGCCGAAGTAGGTCCACTCCTGCGCAATCGGCGGCGGCCTCGACGCGCTCTCCCGCTGCTTCTCAATGTCGAACGGGATCCACTCCCCGTCCTCCTCCGTGATCGTCCGCTCGGGGTCCTCCGGCTCTCCCCTGCGCCGCAGCGGGTCCCGCGAGAGGAAGAACTCCGGCACGCCCCGCACCTCCGGGAAGCCGGTCTCCTGCGACCTGGCGGTGTCGATCGCCAGCACCAGCCGGGCCGGCAGCCCCGCGGCCCGCCACGCCGCCACGCACAGCAGCGCCATGTCCAGATTGGACCCGACCTGGCGGCGCGCCACCCCCGCCGCGCCGATGGTGTTGAACCCGCCGAAGAAGCCCACCCTGGTCGTCTGCGCCGGGAGGATCTGTCCATCGACCTGGATGAACGCGTTGTCGCCCGCGGTGGATTGCAGGTTCAGCCCGGACACCTGGCGCACATGCATCATCACTTCCCGCGCCAGGTGCTTGGCCAGGTCGTACTGACCCATCCGACGGGGCCGCCCGTTCGTCCACCGCGCCACCAGGGCCTTCACGACCTCATCGTCCGACTCCACCAGCAGCTGCGGCTCCAGGCACAGCGCCACGCCCTTGGACCACCCCAGCGTCGGCCACTGGTACCCCCGCGCCACCCGCTCGTTGATCCTCACCTCGAACGCGCTGACGGAGTTGGAAAACTCAAACCGCAGCGCGTTGTACGCCCCCCCCGGGAGCAGCCACCGCGCGACGCTCGAGAACCCCTGGTACCCGCCCTCTTCGGTCATCGGAAGGTCCGGCCCGAGGTCGGGCGCCAGGATCCGCCCGTTGAAGCGCCACGCGCGGTCCGTCGCCCACGAGCTGCCCGGGATGCGCGGGAAGAAGACCTCCGCGCCCGTCAGCGCGATGGTGTTGGACAGCGTCGCCGCGTTGTTCGACGGGCCGGACACCGTCCGGCGCGCCAGCAGCTGGATGCGGGTCGTCACCGTCCAGTCGCGCCGGGTGCTCTCGACGCGCGTGAGCGCGCGGGGCCGACTGTCGACGGGCTCGGCGCGTCGCTGCGCGGTGGCCAGCGATGCGCCGGACGCAATTAACGCCGCTGACACGATCAACGCGCGGACCCATTTCATTGATTCACGGCTCCTTTCGCGTTGACTTCATCCGGGCTGATGGTATGTTCGCCCCGTCATTGGTGCCCACGGACCGCGGGAGCGTGCCGGGGGCCGAAGAGGGAAGTGTGGTGTGAATCCACCGCGGACGCGCCGCCGTAACGGGCGTTGAACCGGGTCACTGAACAGCCACTGTCCGCCCAGCGCGGATGGGAAGGCCGACCCGGGGATGCCCGAAGCCGGAAGACCTGCCATTGACGAGTGACTCTGGCGCCCTCGCGCAACGGGCCGCCGGTCGATCGCGCCGCGCGTCCCCCCGCGCCCGCGCTCGCCCGTGCACACACAGCCCCGCGCGAGGGATTCCTTCTGGACCCCGGGGGGCGTCCTGCGCGACTCAGGACGAGGAGATCGGAAACCGTCATGCGCACCCTGTTATCTCCGCGCGCCGGGCTCATCGCGTTGATGCTTGCCGCCCCGGCGCCCTTCACCACCCCTGCCCCGGCCCTCGCCGCACTCCCGCCCTATACGCCCGTCGGCACATTTCAGTTGCCCGCGGGGACCCACGCCTACACCGTCGCCCCCGACGGGCGCCTCCTGGCCATCGTCGGTCCGGAGATCCTGGCCCAGTCCGAGCTCAACGGCTCCGCGTTCTCGCGCCTCGGCGGCGTCGACCCCGCTCTCGTTCCTTCGTTCGGCGCCTCCTTCCTCGAAGTCAGCCCCGACGGCGGCCGCCTCGCCATCGGCGACAACGGGCTCGCGGGGGCTGTCCACCTCGTCAGCGCCGGCGCCCTCGATCCGGCGCCCGGTGCCTTCGCGCCGACGACCCCCGTCGCGGTGCCCAACAACTTCACCGCGCACTTCCTCGACAGCGACACTCTCCTCGTCGGCGGCTCCGCCGGGTTCGGCGCCGCCTCATTCGTCGAAGAACTCACCGCGCTCGGTGCGCCGGCGCCCCTCACCCGAACCGTCATCACGAACATCGACGGCGCGCCCGGCGGCCTTGCCTCCCGCAACGGCTTCCTCTTCACCGGCAACGGCTTCGACAACGGGCCGGGCGGCAGCGAGACCGGCGAGGTCCGCGCCTTCCCGCTCGCGTCCCTGGCGCTGGCGCCGATGGACTTCGAGGGCGCCGGGATCCCCGTCGCCGATGCTCTCTCCGCGGTGTCGCTCGGCTTTGACGCCCTGGGCAACCTCCTCGTGGGCGGCGGGGACTTCTTCGGCTCAGGCGACGCGGGCTACGCCGCCGTCATCGACTCCGACGCCATCGACGCCGCGCTCTGGGGCGCCCCCGTCGCCCCCATCGCCCCCGACAGCGCCGAACTCCGCCTCGTCCCCGCGACGCCCCTCGACTTCTATTCGATCCGACACAACCCCGTGACGAACGAACTGCTTGTTTCTGCGTTCGGCTCGGACACGGTGTACCGCTACGCCGTCCCCGCGCCGGGCTCACTCGCGGCGCTGGCGCTGATCGGCCTCGCCGTCGGGAGGCGCCGCCATGGCGCGTGATGCGCAGGACGCTTCGCCCTCCTCCCCCTTCCTCATGGGGGGAGGGAGTCCGCCTTCCTCCCCCTCCCCTTGGGAGGGGGCCGGGGGGAGGGACACCCCGTGCGCCCATCATCGAACCCTCCGTTCCGTGCGCTCGCAACGAGGCGATCAAAGTCTGCCGTCTCCCTCTCCCCGGCCCTCCCCCAGTGGGGGAGGGAGTCCGCCTTCCTCCCCCTCCCCTTGGGAGGGGGCCGGGGGGACGGACTCCCGATGTCCCCGCCTGCTCCTCATCTCCGCTCTCGCGCTCCTCGGTCTCCCGCTCTCCTCACCGGCGTCCGATTTCGCCGCCCGCGTCATCGCCTATGCCCCCGCTCCCGGGCAGTTCATCAACAACCCGAGCTTCAACAACCCAGCCCGGGCCATCGGTCCACCCACCGGCGGGGGAACCGCGACGCCCGACAACACCTCCGTCGTCTCCCTCGGCGGCTTTGGTGGCTCCATCACCCTCGCGTTCGATCACACCGTCCTCGACGACCCCTGCAATCCTTTCGGGCTCGACGCCATCGTCTTCTCCAACGCCATCTGGGCCTCCAACGACCCCAACCGGCGCTTCGCGGAGGGCGCCATCATCGAGATCAGTCTCGACACCAACGCCAACGACCTCGCCGACGACCCCTGGTTCGTCGTCCGCGGCTCGCACCTCCCCCCGCTGCCCGCGTCGTCGCTCCAGACCCAGCCGTGGGACGACTCGGGCGCGACGCCCACGCCGCCGAGCAATGTCGGGTGGTACCCCTCGCCCCTCGTCTATCCCGGATTCCCCGCGTCGTACACCACGACCTCATTCCGCCTGCCCGCGCTCTATGAGACCGCCACGCTCGTCAACCCGAACGGCCCGACGGCAACCATCGAGGGCGCCTGGGGCTACGCCGAGCTGTCGCCCACGCTCGTCCTGGGCGACCTCGACGGGGACAACCTCATCGATGACCCGCTCATCACGCCGGAGGACTACTACACCGCGCCCGACAACCCCCGCGCGGTGGGGCTGACCCCCGCCAGCGCCGGGGGGGACGCCTTTGACATCGCGTGGGCGGTCGACCCAATCACGGGTGAACCCGCGTCTCTCCCGGGCTTCGACTTCATCCGCATCACGACGGGCGTCAACTTCGTCGCTGGTGCGCTGGGCGAGCTCTCCGCCGAGATCGACGGTGTCGCCGATATCCGCCCGCGCGAGGCGTTCTTCGATCGAACCGGCGACGCCCGCGCGGGCGTCGAGGATGTCTATCACTGGGAAGGCGTCCGCGACGACATCGATGGAGACGGCGCCGTCACCGACGCCGACCGCGCGATGCTCCTGCGCTGCGTCAGACGGGACGAACCATGAGCGCACAGAGCGTGGCTCCCTCCCCCTCTGGGGGAGGACCGGGGAGAGGGAGACGGCGGACTCCGGCCAACTCGCTGCGAGCGTCGGAGGCGAGCGGTTTGGGATTGGGCGCACAAGGCGTCCCTCCCCCCGGCCCCCTCCC
>DOJA01000166.1:0-1895 GCA_003511945.1 Phycisphaerales bacterium
ACCCATCCCCCCCGCCCCCGATCCGCCCCGCTTCGAGAGGACCGAGTAGGCAACGAACCCCGCCACCCCGACGCTCGCCGCCGCCACGCCCACCTGCATGACCCCGGTCGCCCGAGCCGAGTGCCTGCCGGTGCGTGGGTCGTACGGGAAGCACCGGTGCGCGATCCGGTCGAAGATCGACCCTGCGCGCCCGTCGGCCGCCTCCATGAGCGCCAGCCGGACCTCCTTGGGATCGAACTTCAGCTGCTCGATGAAGTTGTGCAGTCTCCCGTCGGGCGAGAGGAAGAACGCGGCGCTGGGGTGGCTGAACTCGCCCGACTCCGCCAGGAACCGGTAGTGGAACCCCACCGCGTTCGTCAGCGCCTTGATCTGCTCGACCGACCCCGTATGGAACCGCCACCCGTCCGCCGGCGCCTCGCGCGCGTACCCCGCGAGGTACAGCTCGCGCTTCTCCCGCGCGTCCTCCGTCGAGTTCCGCGAGTCGAACGACACCGTGACGACCCGGTACTGCACCCCGGTGGTCCAGTCCATCTCGTTCAGCGCCCGCTGGACGCTGTTCAGCGTCAGCGTGCACAGCAGCGGGCAGTCGTAGTAGGCCAGCACGAGCAGCACGGGGCGCTCGCCGTCGAACCATTCATCCGAGGTCACGCTCCGGCCGGCGTCGTCGGTGAACACGAGCCCCCGGGGGATCTCCGCCCCCTTGCGATCGACAATGCCCACGCCCTCGAGCTCAGGGAGCGAGTCCTTCAGCACCTGCGCGCGCGCCCCGGGCGCCGGCGCCATCAGAAGACCCAGCACCCCCGCCAGAATGGATCGTGCCACAGCCCTCACCGCGCCGGCGCTCCCGGTGACCTGTACTCCTCCATCACCAGCCGCTTGGCCACCTCCAGCGGCACGCGCACCCGACCCTTCTCCTTGTCCGTCCACGCGAACGACGACAGCTGCGCCTGCCAGTCGGCCCGCAGCCCCGCGTACTCCGCCCGGGGCGTTCGGCGTTCCTGCATCGCCACCTGCTCGGCCCGCAGCGCCACCTCGTACACCTTGTACACCGCGAACCCGACCACCCCCACGAACAGCACCGTCGCGCCCAGGAACCCCAGGATCACCACCGCGTTCGTCCCGCCGTGCGCCTCCTGGTGATGCTCCCCCGGGGCATGTCGGAACCACTCATCGTGCGCGTGCAGCGACTCCGACAGCTCCTCCGCCGTGTGCGGCACGCCGGTCACCGGCGCCCCGTGGCTGTGCGAATCGTGTTGACGGGAGTCGTGGCTCATGGTGAATCCGCTCCAACGGGCTCAGACATAGTTCTTGTGCGCCAGCGCTTCCGACAGACGGGGATCCTTCAGCGGGATCAGAGGGCCGGACGCCACCTTGCGGATGAGCAGCCCGACGAAGATCAGCACCGGGCCGCCGATCGCCACCGCGTCCAGCAGACTCGGCCCGATCACCACCCCCTCGAACTTCACCTCCGGACGCACCGCCCAGTACCAGTCCAGGATGTGCATCGCCAGCACCCACACGCACCCGATCGCCAGCAGCCCGCGGCTGCGCCGCACCGTCCGGGCCATCAGGAAGATGAACGGCACGATGAAGTGCCCGATCGGCAGGATCCAGGACATCGCCTCCCACGGGCGCTCCCGCCGACGCACCAGCCACGCCGTCTCCTCGGGGATGTTCGCGTACCAGATCAGGAAGTACTGGCTGAACGCGATGTACGCCCAGAACACCGTGAACGCGAACACCAGCTTGCCCAGGTCGTGCAGGTGCTCCTCGGTGAACGCCACATGCAGACGCCCGAACGAACGAAGGACGATCAGCACCAGCGTCCCCAGCGCCAGCGCCGACAGGATGCCCCCCGCGAAGAAGTACACCCCGAACATCGTGCTGAACCAGTG
>DOJA01000166.1:1965-2609 GCA_003511945.1 Phycisphaerales bacterium
ATCGTGCTGAACCAGTGGAAGTCCAGCGTCATCATCCAGTCAAAGCCCGCGAACGCCGCCGTCAGCGCGAACAGCGGGAGCCCCACCGCCGACAGCTTCCGCGCCCCGGCCGTGTGCCACTTGTCCCCGTCGCTGTCCTGGCGCGTCGAGTACGACCACAGCGCCGCCCCCAGCCCCAGCCACACCGAGAAGTACACCACCGCCCGGATGAAGAAGAACGGCGTGTTCAGGTACCCCGCCTTGTGCTCGTACAGCGCGCTGCCCGCGACATACGCCTCGTTCATCCAGTTGAACAGGTACGGCGCGTCCACGCCCCCGGGGTACCGCATGAGCGCCGCCACCTGCAGGGCCACCCCCGCCAGGTACAGCAGCCCGCCCACCCACACCAGCGACATCAGGTTCTCGAACTGGCGCCGGATCGTCGCCGACCACCCCGCGTTGGTCTGGTGCAGGATCATCACGAACACCAGCGCGCCCAGACTGAACCCCAGCGACACCAGCATCCCCGTGTGGAACGAGTGCAGCACGACATTGGCGACCTTCAGCCCGCCCGTCAGGACGAGCACGAACGACACCGCCGTCAGCACGCCCCCCAGCCCCAGCGCCAGCGTCGACAGCCCTCGCCCCGCCGACTCCGCCAGCGC
>DOJA01000166.1:2778-4305 GCA_003511945.1 Phycisphaerales bacterium
GCTCCATCCGCCCCCGCTCGGGCACCGAGCCCGCCGGCGCATCCGCCGCCCGCTGCAGCGTCCGCAGGTACGCCACGATCGCCCACGCCTCCTTCTCGCTGACCTTCGTCGCGTACGCCGGCATCTTCAGCGGGTAGGGCGGGTTGTCACCCACATTCGGCACGCCGTAACGGATCGTATGGAACAGGTAGCCGTCCTGCCCCTTCTCCCCGCCCGCCCGGTACATGTCCTGGTGCCACGAGGGCAGCGGGTACGACCAGCGCACCCCGACCGTCCCCTTCCCGTCGCCCGTCCCGCCGTGGCACACGATGCAGTAGATGTTGTACTTCTTCTCCCCGAGCGCCAGGAGCTCGCCGAACTTCCCGTCGAACGCCGCGCTGCCCGCGGGAACGCCCAGGATCGTCTCGATAGGCATCCGCTCGGCGTACGCAAACCGCGTCGAACCGTCCTCGTTCTTCACCGGGTTCCCGTCGGCGTCGAGCACCGTGCGCCGACCCTCGAAGAACGCCTCATCGTCCTTGAGGAACCGAGCCCGGTCGGAGAAGTCCACACCCTCGAACGACGCCGTGAACGGCTTGTAGCCGAACGCCACCGTCCCCGCCACGGGATCGCGCATCGTGCGCCCGAACCGCTCGCCCGGCTCCCCGTGGCGTCCCTCGCGGGCAAAGTCCTTGAAGAAGGTCGACCGCTCCTGCGCCTGGTACTTCGGCTGCGTGTCCAGGTCGGGGAAGAACTGACGCGGGCGCTTGCTCGAGCGATCGCCGCGGCACCCCGCGCCCGTCGCCACGATCACGCCCAGCGCGACCAGCGCTGCCGCCCGAACGAACCGCCCGCCCGCTGATGGCGCCGCGTTCCTCACGCCTCGTCCTCCACCATCTCGATGTGCTGACCGCCCAGCCGCTCCAGGAATCCCCGCGTCCGGCTCGCGTCGAACTTGGGGTCCTTCGCCTCGATCACGATCACGAACCGGTCGTCGCTCACGCGCAGGAAGCGCTCTTTCCCGAACAGCGGGTGGTGCCACCGGGGCAGCCCGTTGAGCGCCAGCATCCCCACCACCGCGCCGAACGCCGCGAAGAGCACGCTCAGCTCGAACATGATCGGCAGGAACTGCTCCCACGCGAACAGCGGCTTGCCCCCGTTGGGGATCGGGTAATCGACCGCGCTCATCCACCATTGCATCGTGATCGCGGTCGTGAACCCCGCCAGCGCCATCGCCCCCATGATCCACGGCACGCGGCTGGGCCTCAGCCCCATGGCCTCGTCCATCCCGTGCACCGGGAACGGGCTGTAGACATCCCACCTGCTGTACCCCTCGTCGCGGACCTTCTCCGCCGCGTGCGAGAGCGCCGCGGGCGTGGCGAACTCCGCCATCACGCCCCACACCCCCGCACCGCCCCCGCCCGACGAGCGGGCGCCGTTGTCGCTGTGCGCGTGCGCCATGTCAGTGCCCCTCCCCGTGCGCATGAGCATGATGCCCGCCCCCGGAACCTACCCCGCCCCCGGAACCGCCCCCGGAACCGGGACCAT
>DOJA01000064.1:0-551 GCA_003511945.1 Phycisphaerales bacterium
AGCAGCCGCGTTTGTGGGGGATGGGTACGCTTAGGCGGGGTTGCCCAGGAGGTCCGCCATGCGGAAAGTCTTGTCGGTGGTCGTGTTGCTCGCGGTGCTGGGAGCGCTGGGCTTTGTGCTGTATTCCAAGGGAGCGGGCGCTCCGGGTTCGGGCGCGAACAGCGCGGAGGCGAAGGCGCAGGCGCTGAACCTGCTGAAGGCGCTGGAGGCGTCGGCGGATTCCGGCGCGGGCCAGGCGTACGCGGCGCACAAGGACTACATCCTGCGTCTGGTGGACGCGCACCACGAGGCGGCGTATGCGAAGGGGTTCACCGGGGGCAACCTGTTCTCCAAGGGTGAGTTTGACGAGGCGCAGTACCGCGCGGCGCTGTGGGATCTGGTCATCGAGCAGGCGGAGCGCGAGGGGAAGCCGGAAGTGAAGGATCCGCTCAGGGCGATCGGGGCCAAGGGCGGCACGGGAGCATCGCCGTTCGGATCGGCGAACTTCTAGGACGCTTCGTTTGCACGCGTAGCGTGCAAACGAGTTGAGATCGGGTAGAGCGGCGGGCGAG
>DOJA01000064.1:653-3786 GCA_003511945.1 Phycisphaerales bacterium
GTGAATCGCCCGCCTTGGGAGCCAAGACCAGTGGATCAGGCGAACTGCAGTCTGGGGCGCTGACCCGAGTGGGTGCTACTTCGGATGGATGGTTCCGCTGTACCGGGAAGCGGCACCGGTGCGAGGGTATGCTCCCGCCCGTTGACTCCCGGTGGGGTGACTGAGACGAGGAAACAGATCGATGTCGATGGAAACCACGCTGATCATTCTGAAGCCCGACGCGGTGCAGCGCGGGCTCATGGGGCGGATCCTGTCCCGGTTCGAGGACAAGGGGCTTGCGGTCGTCGGGTGCAAGCTGATGAGGATCTCCAAGGAACTGGCGGCGCGCCACTACGAGGCGCACCAGAGCAAGGGGTTCTACGCTGGGCTCGTGCGGTTCATGACCTCCTCGCCCGTGCTGGTGCTGGCGGTGCGGGGCAAGGGGGCGATCGCGGTGTCGCGGAAGATGATGGGGGCGACCTTCGGCTCGAACGCGGAGCCGGGGACGATCCGCGGGGACTTCGGGGTGTCGAACTCGTTCAACCTGATCCACGGGTCGGACTCGGCGGAGGCGGCGGAGCGGGAGCTGGGGCTGTTCTTTCAGCCGGGCGAGGTGCAGGAGTTCAGCCGCGCGGCGGATGCGTGGGTGTACGACACCTCGGGCGGGAAGATCGAGTGATCACCGGCGCGTCGGTTCAGGCGCCCGCCGGTTGAGGGGTCGCGCCACGCGCAGGGACGATGAGGCGGCGTGACCAGGCGAAGAGCATCGCCGCGCCGCCCAGGAGCAGCGCGCCGGTGGCCTGGTGCGCGGTCGCGACGAGGACGGCGGGGGTGGTGTCGGCCTTGTCCTTGGCGTAGGGGAGCACGAGGAAGGCCGCGATGAGGCCGAGGGCGACCTGCACGCCGGCGAGGTGCATGACGGCGCGGCCGGTGCGCCGCAACACGGGGTCGTCGGCGTGGCGGTAGCCGGCGCGGGCGCCCGCGAGGGTGGCGATCGCAAGGACCACCAGAGCGAAGAGGATGTGCGTGATGAGGGCGTGCGTGCTCTGGAGGTGGCGCGTGGCCGCGCCCAGCAGCAGTTGGAGGACGAGCGCCCCGAGCAGTGCGCCGGAAAGGGGGCGGAGCATGGGGTCGGCGCGGCTGGCGGCGGGTCCGGAGCGCCATCGGGTGCTCAGAACAGCGGCGAGGACGCACAGGAGGGCGAAGAGGAGCTGAGCGGTCGTGCCGTGGAGGAGGGCCAGGGCGAGTGAGCGGGAGTTGTCGGCCATCGAGGCGGGGTCGGCGCCCCCCCCGGACGCGGCGCCCCCCCCGGAAGCGGCGGTGACCCGGACGCCCCCCAGGATGCCCTGCGCGCAGACGGTGATGAATGCGATCGTCGCGAGTGTGCGCGGCAGGGTGCGGCGGTCGGCGATGAAGGTGAAGACGAGCAGGACGAGCACGGCGAGCCCGACAAGGGAGCCGAAGAGCCGGTGCGCGTGCTCGTAGTAGATGCCGCCCGTCATGCGGGAGAGGGGGTAGAGGAACATGTTGGCGTTGTAGGAGGAGGGCCAGTCGGGGACGGCGAGCCCGGTGTTTGTGCTGGTGACGAGCCCGCCCGAGAGGAGCACGGGGAGGGCGGCGGCGCAGGCGACGACGCCGAAGCGGGCGTGCCATTCGGTAGCGGGTGGTTCGTCGAGCGGTGCGGGGCGCGGGCGGGCGGCGACGGCGCCGGAGATGAAGCCGAGGGCGGCGCTGAACGCGAGGAAGCCGCCGAGGGTGATGAGCCAGCCCGGGCGGAGGGCGTTTGTGGTGGCGGGCTCCGCGAGGATCGCGCCGAGGACCAGGAGATTGACCAGGGCGGCGGCCAGCCCCACGCGGGCGCCGACCAGCGCCGGTCGGCGGCAGGAGCGCGACGCGATGGCGCAGCCGGCGGCGAGGGTCAGGATCAGCAGCGGTGCGACGAGGTACGGGAGACGCGGGACGCCGGGGAGGTGGGTGAGGTAGCCGACGATCCACATGGCGACGGCGGTGGCGAAGCCGCCGGTCAGGGCACGAGGAAAGAGCCGGGGACGCGGGCCGGGCGACATGGGAGCGGAGTATACCGACGCGCGCGTCTATGCTGTCTGATCGGAATAAATGCTGCGTGACAAGAACGAGGGCGTGGTGAGGTCTGGCTCTGAGACTTGATCTCATCTACCCAAAGTGCCACGCCGGGCGTTGACAGTCGGGCGGTATTCCGGGATGACTACTGCCCGGCGGAAAATATTCGCGGCTGGAAGGAAAGCGGGGGCCGATTGTCGAGAGGGGAATCGGCGGAATCGGGGCGTCGCGACGGGGAGCGTGCAGGGAGAGCCAGGGTGGTCAGGACACGGAGCCAGCGGTGAGACCGATCTTTCCACGATGGATGAACGCGATCCCGACTGTGGCCGCAGTCGGGGGGTTCTTCACGCTCGCGGCGGTGACGGCGGGGGGGACTTACTACTTCACGCCCGAGTTCTGGCGCGTGGGGTACGAGCCGGAGCAGCCGGTGAACTACAGCCACCAGCTGCACGCGGGGACGCTGGGGATCGATTGTCGGTACTGCCACACGAATGTGGAGAAGTCGGGGCACTCGAATGTGCCGGACACCTCGACCTGCATGAACTGCCACACGGGGTCCGGGGATCAGGCGTACCTGAACCTGACGCTGTGGAATGCGCACAAGGTGAACGAGAACCTGGTGCGGGTGCGTGAGGCGTACGCGTCGACGGCTCCGATCGAGTGGAAGCGGGTTCACAAGGTGCCGGACTACGCGCACTTCAACCACGCGGCCCATGTGAAGGCGGGGGTGTCGTGCTACTCCTGCCACGGGCGGATCGACCAGCAGGCGGTGGTGCGCCAAGTTCACGGCATGGCGATGGGCTGGTGCCTGGACTGCCACCGGAACCCCGAGCGGGCGCTGGTGATCGCGGACGACCTGGGCGCGACCGATGCGCCGAAGATCACGGACCTTGAGGCGATCGAGGCGCTGCTGTCGAGCCGCGGGCAGCGCGAGAGCGGGCTGGCGGTGGCCAAGGCGAGGCAGCTGGCCCCGCCCGAGCACTGCGCGGCGTGCCATTACTGAGTGCGGGGTCGGGGGACTGGGGTCGGGGGATTGGGGACTGGGGTCTGGGGACTGGGGACTGGGGACTCGGGG